>JAFYRL010000091.1 GCA_017546975.1 Alistipes sp. | reverse complement strand
TTCGTTGCACTTGCTCTCAAAATGCTCATTTACGCCTAGTAAACTCCGCTTTTTCGAGCTTCGTGCGCCTAAAATTAGCTCTTGTTATACAACTTCACAAGAAAAAGTGACTGTCCATTAACTTGTTGGACAGTCACATTTCTTAGTTTTCTCTAATGAATAACTCCATGAGCCATGTATCTAATAGTAGTAACTCTGCATCATCCTTAACTACTTCACTCATTAGGAGTGACTCCTCGGAGTAGAGCTTTAATAGTCGTGTGTCAATTTCTCCCATAGGCAATCTGTTTTGTATAGAAAACGCCTTGCCCAGGGATATATTGTGTATACTGACTAATTTAATGCAATATTTTTCTCTTTAATCATACGGCGTAGGTTGATAAGGGCGTAACGCATACGACCAAGTGCTGTGTTTATGCTAACTTCTGTCTGCTCGGCAATCTCCTGAAATGATAGCTTCGAGTAGTAGCGTAGGCGCACAACCTCCTGCTGCTCTTCCGGTAGCTCGTTAATAAGGTTGCGTACACACTCCATTAACTCGCCATAGACAATCTCATCCTCGGCAGTATTCTCGGCATAGCGTAGTGTGCCGATAACATCATAGCCAGCCTCCTGTTCATTTATCTGACGGCACGCCTTCTCTCTGCGGAAGTGGTCAAGCACACGGTTGTGGGCAATGCGTAGTATCCATGATAGGAACTTTCCTGAGTCGACATAACGACCCTCGTCAATAACCTTCACAGCCTTGATAAATGTCTCCTGGAATATATCATCAGCCACAGCATCATCCTTAACCATCATGCCGATGTAGCTGCGTACGCGCTTCGAGTGGCGCTCTATAAGTTCAGATATAGCACTCCTATCTCCCAAAAGGTAGTTGTTAAGCAATACACGATCGCTCAATACACTCACATTCATACTCTTCTATTTTAATTTGTTCAAGAGTAGAAATTTTTCGATAGGCAATGCGGTTTTAATGGTTAATAACTTATTTTTCTGGTTGCAAGTTATAAAATATTTTTCTTTCTGCAAAATCTATTCATCTGCCACCACACAGCCTCTGTTCCTAAAATCTTGACTATTGGCTGTGGCAAATCCTATGCCAATCAGTTAGTTATGACGATAGTTTGCCCCTTTTGAAATATTGGGAGTGGAGGTTGAAACGACCAATTATGGGGGTGAAATGTATAGGTTATTTTGTGGACTTAGCGGCGAAATACTCCATAATAATCTTTGCGCGACTTTGGCCCACAACCTCGCTCAGCTCCTCCATAGATGCTTTGCGTATGTTGCTTACGCTCTTGAAGTGTTTGAAGAGTGCGTTTCGGCTCTTGTCGCCGATGCCATCTATCTGGCTTATCTCGCTCGTTATGAATGTCTGGCTACGCTTCTTGCGGTGGAAGGTGATACCAAAGCGGTGCGCCTCATCGCGTATGTGGCATACAACCTTTAGTGGTTCGCCTGTGCGACTAAGGTAGTATGGCTCAGGGTCGTTGGGGTAGAATATCTCCTCCATGCGCTTGGCAAGACCAACAATGGGTACGCGCTTGTCGATGCCGAGCCTCTTAAGCACACCGTATGCACTCGATAGCTGACCTTTGCCACCATCAACGATAATGAGGTCGGGAAGTTCTGCACCCTCATTTAGAAGTCGCATATATCTGCGTTCAATAATCTCTCGCATCGAGGCGAAGTCATCAGGGCCTACTACGCTCTTAATATTGTAGTGGCGATACTCCTTTTTTGAGGGCTTGCCATCGCGGAATACTACGCACGATGCTACAGGGTTAGTGCCCTGAAGGTTTGAGTTGTCGAAACACTCTATATGTCGTGGCTCGCGCTCAAGGTGTAGCTCGCGGCGCATAGCCTCCATTATACGGTCAGCATGTTTCTCTGGACTCTTTGTGGCAAGGCGCGACAACCTCTCAGCACGATATAGGCGTGCACTACGCATAGAGAAGGCGAGTAGGTCGGCCTTATCTCCGCGCTGTGGAATATTGAATGTTATGCCATTGAAGAGTATAGATGTTGTTGGTATGTGTGATACAATAACCTCGCGGGCAAGAGTATGGTTAAGCTCCGATGTTATGTGCTCTATACCGCGGGCGATATGCTCCTCTGGTGCTGTCTCAACTCCCACGCTCATGCGTATGGTCTGCACCGCTATGATAGAGCCATGGCGTATGCTTATAAAGTTGCAGAAGGCCTCGTTATCATCATCTTGAATGATGCTAAATATGTCTGTGTCAACAATCTTTGAACTTACAATCACAGACTTGGCCTGATAATCTTGTAACGATAGTAGTCGCTGCTTGTACTGCTCCGCCACCTCAAACTTTAGCTGCTCGGCCGCACGCATCATCTCCCCCTCAAGGTAGCTCTTGACGGGCCTAAGGTCTCCCTTAAGAATAGATTGCACAAGGGCGATACTTTCGCCGTACTCCTCCTCGTTCTGTAGCGCTTCACACGGAGCTTTGCAGTTGCCTAAGTGGTATTGTAGACATACTCTATATTTACCTTTGGCGATGTTCTGCTGTGAGAGATTTAGTTTGCAGGTGCGTAGAGGGACGACCTTGCGTATAAACTCCAGAATGGAGCGTTGTGTGCCTATCGAGCCGTAAGGACCGAAGTATTGCGAACCGTCACGCACAAGCTGGCGTGTAGACTCCACACGCGGAAATGGCTCCTTGCGAATAACAATCCATGGATAGGTCTTGTCATCCTTGAGAAGAATGTTGTAGCGTGGCTGGAGACTCTTTATAAGAGAGTTCTCCAATAGTAGGGCATCCTGCTCGCTGTCTACGACAATATGTCGAATATCGACAATCTGTCTAACCAAGACAATCACCTTTGCCGAGTGGTCGCGGCTCTCTACGAAGTATGATGATACGCGCTTCTTGAGATTCTTAGCCTTACCTACATATATGACAACTCCGTTACTATCAACGAATTGATAGATTCCAGGTGAGTGCGGTAGCGCTGCAACCTGCTCCTTGAGATGTTGTCGTATAATCTCGCTCATATATGGCAAATAGTTCTCTTTTTGGTGGTTAATTATCCTGCTAAGGCAGTTGTTAGAACCCTATAATTACGAATGCAAATATAAGAATAAATGTAATATAATTAGTGAAACGAGGTTGTAATTTGCATAATATGGGAAAAAGTCGTATCTTTATACGCTTAATAATATAAATTTTAGTTATGAGAACAGGACAAATACAGACCTTGGAGGTATCGCGCATTTCGGACTTCGGTCTATATCTAAAGGATGAGGAGGGTGTTGAGGTATTGCTCCCTAACCGTTTTACGCGTCTCGATATGAAGGAGGGTGATACGGTTGAGGTCTTTGTCTACCACGACTCTGAGGACCGCCTTGTGGCATCTACTGAGACTCCACTTATCAAGGTGGGAGAGGTTGCAGCATTGAAGGTTGTGGATAAGAGCATCCATGGCGCATTCCTTGAGTGGGGCTTGTCAGGTAAGCATCTATTCCTTCCTAACCGTAATCAGCAGGGTAGTGTTATCGCTGGTCAGAAGACCGTGGTATATATGTATGTCGATGACCGTACAGGTCGATGTGTTGCGACAAACAAGATAAAGCCATTTATCTACAACGAGGATCCTTTGACCGTGAAGGTTGGTGATGAGGTAAGTGTCTTGGTGGCATTTGAGACACCTATTGGTTATCGTGTTGTTATCAACAACCGCCACTGGGCAATGATCTATAAAAATCAGCTCTTCCGTCCTATTCGCGTTGGTGATAGCTGCCGCGGCTGGGTGCGTAAGATTACTGAGGATATGCGTATCGATGTTAGCCTTCAGCAGCAGGGCTTGGCAGAGGTAGAGACCTCTGTAGTTAAGCTCGAGCAGATGCTCAAGGAGCATGGCGGCGTGTTGGGTGTTAACGACCGTAGCGAGCCTCAGGATGTGGCACGCCTTACAGGTATGAGTAAAAAGGTCTTTAAGCGTGCTTTGGGTATGTTGCTCAAGCAGGGTAAGGTGCGTCAGACAGAGCACGGTATTGAGGTGATTAAATAGAGATTATGGTAATAAAGACGGCAGAGAGAGTATCGCGCGATGTGACCGACAACTATGTTTTTCAGCGCTCTAAGCTCGCCTATGTAGAGGCGGCAAAGCGTGTGAAGGGTCGTGTCCTTGAGATTGGTACGGGTACGGGCTATGGTGTGGATATTATCGCGCCTAATGCCGAGCGATATATCACTTTGGATAAGTGTCGCTCCGAGGAGTTGGGTCAGATGCCGTCAAATGTGGAGTTCTGTCAGTGTGCAGTACCTCCGCTACCATTTGAGGATGAGAGCTTCGATTGTGTAGTGTCGTTTCAAGTTATCGAGCACATCAAGCGCGATAAAGAGTTCGTACGCGAGGTATATCGAGTATTGAAGCCTGGAGGTCTATTTATAGTAAGTACTCCGAATAGACCGATGTCCCTAACTCGTAATCCTTGGCATGTGAGGGAGTATAACGCTGAGCAGTTTAAGAATTTGTTGTCGTTATTCCCAAGTGTTGAGGCTCTCGGTGTTGGGGGTAATGAGCGTGTTTGGAGCTACTATGAGAAGAACAGGGAGTCGGTGCATAGGATTATGCGCTTCGATATCCTTAGGATGCAGTGGTGGTTGCCTCGTTGGGTTTTGCAGATACCATACGATATTCTCAATCGCCTAAATCGTCGTAAGCTACATAGCCAAAACCGCAGCCTTACGGAGAATATATCTATGGAGGATTACACGCTTCAGAGTGTGGATGATAGATGTTTTGATCTATTTTATATAGCGAAGAAATGAAGCAGAGAGTAGCTATAGTGCAGCGCGATATAGCGTGGCAGAGCGTAGATGCCAACCTCAACAATCTGGAGCGTATGCTTAAGGGTGTTGAGGCGGATGTCGTTGTGCTATCTGAGATGTTTCAGACAGGCTTTGTAACTGAGCCTATGGCTATTGCAGATGATGGAGAGACGCTTTGCTGGATGAAGCGCATGGCATCTGAAAATAACTTCGCTGTAGTAGGCTCAGTAGTGGCTAAGGAGGGAGATAACTACTATAATAGGATGTACTTCGTTAAGCCAACGGGTGAGGTGGAGTACTATGATAAGCATCATCTCTTTTCGGTTGGTGGAGAGCATCTACACTTTACGGCAGGCAATAGGCGTGTCGTTGTTGAGTGGCGTGGTGTGAGATACCTGCTTGAGGTGTGCTACGATTTGCGTTTCCCTGTATGGAGTAGAAATAGGGGAGACTACGACGCAATTATCTACTCGGCACTGTGGCCCAAGCCTCGTAGGGAGGTGTGGCGTACACTTCTTCGTGCTCGCGCCATAGAGAATCAGGCGTGGGTTGTGGGTGTTAATCGTATAGGTAGAGAACCAGATTTGGAGTACTCAGGCGACTCGGCTATTATAGACCACCTTGGTCGTACGGTGGTGGATGCTGAGGACAGAGAGTGTCTTGAGGTCGCAGAGTTGAATGTCGAGGATATTGCGCGCTTCAGAGAGCGTTTCAATGTTAGCTGCGACAGAGATTTGTTTGAAATAGTAAATTTATAATATACGAAGGTTATGACTGTTAATGAGATAGTTTTATTGTTGGCTTCGGGTGTGTTGGTGGGTATAATCAATACGCTGGGTGGCGGTGGCTCGGTAATCACAATGTCGCTATTTATGGCTATGGGTATGCCTATAGGTATGGCAAATGGTACAAATCGTATTGCTGTGCTCTTGCAAAACCTATCGGCAACGGTGGCATTTCTTCGTAAGGGTATGCTTCATATCAAGAGTGGTCTGCTACTCTCTATACCAGCTATCGTGGGTAATATCTTCGGTGCTATGGTGGCCACGGAGGTGAGCGAGTCGATATTTAAGATATGCTTGAGCGTGGTGCTTGTGATAATACTTATTTATCTCATTCTGGGTAAGGATAAGGAGAGTGTTGAAGGAGGCCATGGACTTAAGATTAAGTGGTGGCACTATATATGGTTCTTTATTATCGGCTTCTATGGCGGATATATCTATATTGGTTTGGGCTTTTTAATCCTTGCTGTTACTATCTGGACTATGAATCTCGATATAGTCACAGCAAATGTTATTAAGGGCTTTGTGATATTTCTATCCACCCCCTTTGCCCTTGCGGTCTTTATCTATAACGGTCAGGTAGAGTGGTGTGCAGGATTATTGCATGGCGCAGGTAATATCGTAGGTGCTGTGCTGGCATCACATTGGGCGATGAGCTGGGGTGTTAAGTTTGTGCGATGGTTTACGCTGGCTATTATTGTGGTATTCTTTGCAGACCTTATGGGTTGGATATCGCTACACGATATGTTGGCTTGTCTTTTATAGTATTTTGGAATGTCGAAACGCGAGATTGTAGTTACAGGTGCGAGGGTACATAACCTCAAGAATGTGGATGTTGCCATACCACGCGACTCTCTTGTGGTCATAACAGGTATGTCGGGCTCGGGAAAATCTTCGCTCGCCTTTGACACTATATATGCAGAGGGTCAGCGCCGATATATGGAGACGCTATCCTCATACGCAAGACAGTTTGTGGGTAATATGGAGCGCCCTGATGTAGACCATATCACAGGTCTTAGTCCTGTGGTGGCTATCGAGCAGAAGACAACTAACAAAAACCCGCGCTCAACAGTCGGTACAGTAACAGAGATTAGTGACTTTCTGCGTCTGCTCTTTGCGCGTGCCTCGCGTGCATACTCGCCTCGTACGGGTGAGCCTATGGTGCGCTACTCCGATAAGCAGATATGTGACCTTATGATATCGGGATTTGAGGGCCGTAGGGTGGCCTTTCTTGCCCCTGTAGTTAAGGGCCGTAAGGGTCACTACCGTGAGTTGTTCGAGACGATGTCGCGTAAGGGTTATATATATGCCCGCATCGATGGCGAGATTAAGGAGATATCTGCGGGTATGAAGCTCGACAGATATAAGATACATACCATAGATATGGTCATAGATCGCCTTGTTGTAGGTGAACCACATCGTGAGCGTATGATGACCTCACTTGGTGAGGCTATGCGACAGGGTAAGGGTACGATGATGCTCTATGACTATGGCACTGAGGGTGTGCGCTACTATTCGCGTAACCTTATGTGTCCAACTACGGGTGAAGCTTTTGAGGAGCCACAGCCTCACACCTTTTCGTTTAACTCCCCTAAGGGCGCTTGTACAGCATGTAATGGCCTTGGTGAGCGTGCTGTGTTTGATATTCGTAAGATTGTTCCTGATGGTGAGCGCACAATACGCGAGGGTGGTATTGAGCCACTTGGTAAACATCATAATAATCTCCTCTTTGCTATGATGGAGATGTTGGGTCGTCGCTATGACTTTACGCTGGACGATCCTATAGATACAATCTCTACGGAGGGCATGAACGCAATCCTCTATGGTGACTCAGAGCCTATGACTATACACATGGCTGAGTTTGCCTCGTCAGGAGGTACGCAGCTCTGCCAATGGATGGGTCTCTCGGAGTGGATCATGCGAGATGTGGATGAGGAGTCTAAGCGTGGTCAGAAGTGGCGCGATCAGTTCCTTATGGTTGAGACCTGCCCTCAGTGTGGAGGCTCGCGCCTTAAACCAGAGGCGTTGCAGTTCCGTATAGGTGATAAGAATATCGCAGAGCTCTCGGCAATGTCTATCTCGGAGTTTGCGGAGTGGATGTCTCACATCGAGGAACTTCTAAACGATAAGGAGAAGATGATTGCCCGCGATATAGTTAAGGAGATACGCGAGAGGGTAAGTTTCCTTATAGATGTTGGCCTTGGCTACCTCTCTTTGTCGCGTGCTTCACGCACAATATCGGGTGGTGAGTCACAGCGCATACGCCTTGCTACACAGATAGGCTCTAAGCTTGTCAATGTGTTGTATATCCTCGATGAGCCGAGCATTGGCCTACACCAGAGGGATAACCGCAGATTGATAAATAGCCTCAAGAGTTTGCGCGATGCTGGTAACTCGGTTGTTGTCGTTGAGCATGATGAGGATATGATGCGCTCAGCAGACCATATTGTCGATGTGGGACCTTTGGCAGGTCGCCGTGGCGGTAAGATTGTGGCACAAGGTACATTCGAGGATATATGTAAGAGCGACAGCATCACGGCGGACTACCTTACGGGGCGTCGTAGCATTGTCATACCCGAGAAACTTAGGGTGGGTAGTGGCGAGTGGCTCACTATACGCGGCGCTAAGGGACATAACCTTAAGAATGTAGATGTGTCAATACCGTTGGGTAAGTTCGTATGCGTTACCGGCGTTTCAGGCTCTGGTAAGTCATCGCTTATCAATGGCACGCTTAGACCTATTCTATCGCGCCATTTGTATCGCTCATACGACCAGCCGCTGAAGTATGATGCTATTGAGGGCATGGAGCATATAGATAAGTTGGTTGTTGTTGACCAGTCGCCTATAGGTCGTACACCGCGCAGTAACCCTGCAACATATACAAATGTCTTTGCCGATATACGCAAACTCTTTGAGCTTACGCCGGATGCACAGATTAGAGGCTATAAGGCTGGTCGCTTCTCCTTTAATGTTAAGGGTGGCCGCTGCGAGGAGTGCCGCGGTGCGGGCTTCCAGACTATAGAGATGAACTTCTTGCCTGATGTATATGTTAAGTGTAGGGCGTGTGGCGGTAACCGCTATAACCGCGAGACCTTGGAGGTAAAGTATAAGGGTAAGAGCATCAATGATGTACTCAATATGACCATAAATATGGCAGTGGAGTTCTTTGAACATATCCCTGCTATCTATCATAAGCTGCGCGCTATCCAAGAGGTGGGCTTGGGCTACCTTACCCTCGGTCAGCCATGTACAACACTCTCGGGTGGTGAGTCACAACGCATAAAACTTGCTACAGAGCTATCGAAACGCGAGACAGGACGCACACTCTATATCCTCGATGAGCCTACCACGGGTCTACACTTTGAGGATATACGCCAATTACTCGATGTTATCAACCGCCTTGTTGATTGTGGTAATACGGCTATCGTTATTGAGCATAACTTGGATGTTATCAAGGTCGCCGACTGGATTATAGATATGGGTCCCGAGGGTGGTAGTGCTGGCGGCGAGCTCGTTGCCGAGGGCACACCAGAAGATATTATGAAGGTAGAGGAGAGCTATACTGGACAATTCCTTAAGGAACTGAAAACTGAAAACTGAAAGGTGAAAAGTAAGGAGCGCTTCGCGCGAGTTTTATAAATATGCGTCGCAGACACCATACTTTTCAGTTTTCCGTTTTCACCTTTCAGTTTATATGCGTCGCAGACACCACACTTTTCAGTTTTCCGTTTTCACCTTTCAGTTTATATGCGTCGCAGACACTATACTTTTCAGTTTTCCGTTTTCACCTTTCAGTTTATATGCGTCGCAGACACCACACTTTTCAGTTTTCCGTTTTCACCTTTCAGTTTATATGCGTCGCAGACACCACACTTTTCAGTTTTCCGTTTTCACCTTTCACTTCAATAATAAAGGGCATATCCATCGGATACGCCCTTTATTATATATAGGTATCGATTACAAAGGCAAGAATGCAAGCAAGATACCTGCGGCAACTGCCGAACCGATAACACCAGCAACATTTGGACCCATAGCGTGCATCAACAAGAAGTTGCTTGGGTTGTACTGCTGACCTACGGTCTGAGATACACGAGCTGCCATTGGCACAGCCGATACACCTGCAGAACCGATAAGTGGGTTGATCTTCTCCTTGCTGAAGAGGTTCATAATCTTAGCCAAGATTACACCACTTGCAGAACCGAATGAGAAGGCAACGATACCGAGGGTAAGGATACCCAAAGTCTGCCAGTTAAGGAATGAATCAGCAGTAGCAGTAGCACCTACAGAGATACCGAGGAAGATGGTTACAATGTTCATCAACTCGTTCTGTACGGTCTTAGACAAACGCTCAGTGACGCCACACTCCTTCATCAAGTTACCCAACATCAAGCAGCCGATAAGTGGTGCTGCAGATGGCAATAGAATAGCGATTACAACAGTGATAACGATAGGGAAGATAATCTTCTCGCGCTGTGATACTGAGCGAAGCTGCTTCATCTCGATCTTACGCTCCTTCTCTGTTGTGAGCAACTTCATGATAGGTGGCTGGATAACTGGTACCAATGCCATGTATGAGTATGCTGCAACAGCGATAGGGCCCAACAAGTGTGGAGCAAGCTTAGAAGTAAGGTAGATAGCGGTAGGACCATCAGCACCACCGATGATACCGATAGAACCAGCCTCCCAATAGTTGAAGCCCAATGCCAAAGCACCGATGAATGTAGCGAAGATACCAATCTGTGCCGCTGCACCCAAAAGCAAGCTCTTAGGGTTAGCAATCAATGGAGCGAAGTCGGTCATAGCACCTACACCGATGAAGATCAAGCAAGGGTAGATGCCAAGCTTAACACCAAGATATAGGTAATCAAGAAGACCTACGCCTGAACCAAGAGCAAAGTCTGACCAATGTACATGACCACCAGCAAACAAATCTGCGTGGAAAAGACCTGCACCTGGAAGGTTAGTAAGCAACATACCAAATGCGATAGGCATCAAGAGCAATGGCTCGAACTTCTTAACGATAGCCATGTAGAGGAGAATGAATGATACAAGGATCATCACAGCATAACGCCAATCCTCTGCAAAACCCTTAAATGCTGACTGGTTTACGAAGTCGCTGAGGGCCTTCTTAACGCTGAATCCACGGTCGATAACCTCGTTAGAGCGACCCTGAGTACCCTGCGTTGGAACAGCCACAGCCTCCTCGATAGCCTCCTCTGCAACAACTGCCTCAGCAGCTGCCTCAACCTCAGCAATAGCCTCAGTTGTGACCTCTGCGCTCTCCTCCTGTGCCATCGCTGGCATAGCTACAGAGAGCATAGCAGTAGTTAGGAGTAATGAAAAAAAGAATTTTAGACTCTTCATCTTATATATGTTAAGAGTTAGAATTAAGCGATGTCGATAAGAGCCTCGCCCTGCTGTACAGCCTTACCCTCGGTAACATAAATCTTCTTTACGGTACCTGCGCCTGGAGCCATAATCTCGTTCTCCATCTTCATAGCCTCCAAAGTCATAAGAACCTCGCCAGCCTTAACAGCCTGACCCTCCTTAACCTTGATCTTAGATACGCTACCTGGAAGTGGTGACTTGATAGAACCAGCGTTGCCAGTGATTGGCTGCTGAGGTGCCTCTACGAAGTCTGCTGATGAAGATGATGGCTTCACTGCAGCGATCTTTGGAGATACGATAGCCTCCTCCTTCTCGATCTGAACGGTGTAGGTCTTGCCGTTAAGCTCTACGCGAGCTGTATTGCGCTCTGTCTCCTCAACAATAGCCTCGTAGCCCTTACCGTTAATATTGAATTTGAATTTCTGCATAATCGTTTAGTCGTATTTTTTTGCTTACTACTTAAGTTGCTTGTGAATGTTACGCACCTGCCAAGCAGATACATCGTGGTTCTGACGGAATGTCAAAACATCGCTCTCCTCATCGTGACGATTGAAGAAGAGGTTGACAGCTACCGCAATAGCTGCCACCTCCTCGTCAGTGATACCGTCAGATGATACAGCTGCAGAGGCTGCTGTAGCCTTGCTTCTCTCAGCAAAGATAACTCCGAAGAGCTTCAATACGCAGATAAGCAACACGAGCACTGTAAATACAAGCAAGATGCTTGTTAGTGCCATAGTACCAGCGTTACCCCAGTTTGTTGTAAGTATCATCATAACTTATTTGTCGTGTTTCAAGATTACAATGGAATGTTGTTATGACGCTTTGCAGGGTTCTCCAAACGCTTGTTACGCAAAGACTCCAACGCGCGGATTACGCGGAAACGAGTGTTGCGTGGCTCGATAACATCATCGATGTAGCCGTAACGAGCTGCGTTGTATGGGTTAGAGAACTTGTCGCGGTACTCCTGCTCCTTCTCTGCAACGAACTTAGCCTTGTCCTCAGCGTTCTCGAATGATGAGAGAGCCTTAGCGTGCAATACCTCAACAGCACCACTTGCACCCATAACTGCGATCTCTGCAGTTGGCCATGCGTAGTTAACATCACCGCGGATGTGCTTAGATGACATAACGATGTATGCACCACCATAAGCCTTACGCAATGTAACAGTAACCTTAGGTACTGTAGCCTCGCAGTAAGCGAAGAGCAACTTAGCACCGTGAGTGATAACACCACCGTACTCCTGAGCTGTACCAGGCAAGAAACCAGGAACATCTACCAATGTTACGAGTGGAATGTTGAAGGCGTCGCAGAAGCGTACGAAACGAGCTGCCTTACGAGAAGCGTTGATATCAAGTACACCCGCCATGAACTTAGGCTGGTTAGCGATGATACCTACTGACTGACCGTTGAAGCGTGCAAAACCTGTGATGATGTTCTTAGCATAAGCTGCTGCAGACTCCAAGAACTCACCGTTATCAACGATAGCCTTGATAACCTCCATCATATCGTATGGCTTGTTAGGGTTATCAGGGATAATCTCGTTAAGGATATCCTCCTTACGAGCGATATCGTCAGTACATGGCTGATCAGGTACAAGAGCTGTGTAGTTCTGTGGCATGTATGAGAGAAGGTCGCGGATAAGCTTTAGACCCTCCTCCTCAGAATCTACTGCGAACTGAGCAACACCAGACTTTGTTGTGTGCATGTTAGCACCACCAAGCTGCTCCTGAGTTACATCCTCACCAGTTACGGTCTTAACAACCTTAGGACCTGTCAAGAACATGTTAGAAGTCTCACGACGCATGATGATGAAGTCAGTCAATGCTGGAGAGTAAACAGCACCACCAGCGCAAGGACCAAAGATAGCAGAGATCTGTGGGATAACACCTGATGCCATTACATTACGCTGGAAGATGTTAGCATAACCTGCCAAAGCGTTTACACCCTCCTGGATACGAGCACCACCTGAGTCGTTCAAACCGATACATGGTGCGCCGTTACGAACAGCCATATCCATAACCTTGCAAATCTTGTCTGCCAAAGAGATAGACAAAGAACCTGCAGTTACAGTAAAGTCCTGTGCAAATACATAAACCAAGCGACCTGCGATGGTACCATAACCTGTTACAACGCCATCACCGAATGTGTGCTTAGCGTCCATGCCGAAGTCATAGCAACGGTGAGTTACGAACATATCGAACTCCTCGAAGCTACCCTCGTCCAACAACATAGCGATACGCTCACGAGCAGTGTACTTGCCCTT
>JAFYRL010000090.1 GCA_017546975.1 Alistipes sp. | reverse complement strand
TTTTTCTTGTGAAGTTGTATAACAAGAGCTAATTTTAGGCGCACGAAGCTCGAAAAAGCGGAGTTTACTAGGCGTAAATGAGCATTTTGAGAGCAAGTGCATTTTGTTGTCAGAATGGTGCAGATACAACGCTCGGCGAAATTCAAGTAGATGGGCTGTACTTGTGGCGTACTGCCCATTTACGAGATATTTCGTTAGCGGAAGTAGATGCCCATTATCACAACAAATACCGACGAAGGAGCCTTGTTAGACAGCTTCTTTATTTTTTAATATACCCCTTGTAGATAAAGATAATTTGCATTACATTTGCATACTGATAAGATACTATGATTGTGAAGAGCATCGCAAAATACCTTACTCTATTTCTGTGTGTTGCCATTGCAGTAATTGGCCATGTCAACGATACTGACAATTCGGTGGTTAAGGAACTACCGAGTGAGGTATCTACTGAGCTCTCCATAACCCATATAGACTCTGCTACGCATAGTAGCGACATCACACTATCGCGTCAAGTATCATCGCCAAGCACAATACAGCTACAAGGCGCAGCAAAGCGTACAAACAACGCCCACAAAAACAACTTCGAATTTACCAAAGCAGGCAAACATCTTAACACCTGCATAGGGGGCTATATCCATCAACACGATTTAACCGTTGGCACATCTTCTACCAGGTCTATCCTGCGTCTTATTAGGCTTGGTAGGCTTATTATTTAGCCATTTTATAGATCTACTTTCAATCATCTTTAGACCAAAGATGAGAGTGTGTTATATACCTATAACACAAGCAGTCTATATCTATAAAAGAACTAAATAATAACACTATGAATCAACAATTTACAAAGGTCCGTTCAATTAAGGACATCACTATTTTTTCATCATTTATCATCGCGGGTATCATCCTCACCACTCTTTCACTTGGCATGGGCGCAACACTTGCTGGATGCACACTTATAATCATTGGTGTAACACTTGCACTGATCCTCAAAAGCGCCTACCGCGAGGCCAATAACCCAGGCATCTATCATAGGAGAGAGCTTTTCTTTGAGCCCCAACACAAGAATGAACTACTAAGAGCCATGGAGCATAACCCTGCAAAATTAAGCCTCAACGAAGAGGGCAAAGGACTATCTATCCGTCTTGACCTCTACTACAACGCAGCATCATCTAAGGCTTTTCTTCAGCTATTTGAGTATATACCCTACGAGTATGTTGCTGTGTCAAGGGTTGTAGAGTGCGACAAGAATAAAATTGAACAAATAATAGAGTAAAATGGAGGTTCTAATTCTAATCCTCTCTTTGGCGGGCATCGTCTTCGGCGCAGATTTTCTGGTTGCCGGAGCGGTGTCACTTGCCAGAAAATTCAAGGTTTCCGATTTCGTTATTGGAGCAGCTATCGTGGGCGTAGGAACATCTATACCCGAGTTGGTGGTAAGCCTGCTGGGAGCTGTGAACGGCAATGCCGATGTAGCAATTGGCAATGTTGTAGGCTCTAATATATTCAATGTATTGGGCATCTTAGGCCTTACCGCCATGTTCTTTCCCGTGGCGATAGAGCGCAAGAATTTGAAGTTCGAGATTCCGCTATGTATATGTGTATCTGTGCTTCTCATGGTGCTGGCACTCAACTTCTTCAACGGCGCAGCAGCATCTATTAGCCGCTTAGATGGCATCTTACTTCTCTCGCTCTTTGCCCTCTTTATGTGGTACTCATTTGCACGCGACAGAAAGAACGCAACAGAGGAGGCAAGCAACAATACACCAACCTCACCCCTATGGCTCGCTATAGTAAAGATTGTGGGAGGTCTCACCCTACTAATCATTAGCTGCGACCTTTTTGTTGACAACGCTGTGGCTATAGCCAAATCATTCGGTGTGAACGACGCCTTTATCTCGCTTACGCTTATCGCATGTGGCACATCGCTTCCAGAATTGGCAGCCTCGATAGCAGCGGCCGTAAAGCGAAACACGGCACTTGCGTTAGGCAATATCGTTGGTTCTAACATCTTCAATATCACGCTTATCCTCGGCCTTAGTTCACAGGTTATGCCACTCACATCAGCAGGCATTACAACTGTAGACTACGCCGTCATGATTGCGGCGGCTGTAGCAATATTTATATTAGGTCTACGCGGCAACATCAACCGTCTTAGCGGCACAATATTGGTTGCAGGATTCATCATGTACACCTGGTATCTAACTTCAATTCAGGCGATTTAATAGGAAAGAGACTCCCGACATAATTGCTATTACAAAATAAAGATATATCTTTGCGGGCAAATAAAAATAGACTACAATGTTAATAAAGGGATTATCTACTATTGCTCTACTTGTATGCTCAAACATCTTTATGACCCTCGCATGGTATGGTCATATCGCATTCAAGTCGCAGCTACAGCGCTGGGGCATCTTCGCCATTATACTCTTTAGCTGGGGTATCGCGCTATTTGAGTACTGCTTCCAGGTTCCAGCAAACCGCATCGGTAGTGCCGAGCTTGGCGGTCCATTTACACTATGGCAGCTAAAGGTTATTCAGGAGGTTATATCGTTGGTTGTCTTCACGCTCTTTGCCGTTCTCTTTGTCAAGGGCGACCCACTCAAGTGGAACCACCTCGCAGGATTTGCATGTTTGGTGGCTGCGGTATATTTCATTTTCAGAAAATAGCGGTAATGATGCCAAAATAGCCATCGCAAGAACCTATGTAATACAAAAGGTGATTGTCCAACAAGTTAATGGACAATCACCTTTTCTTATGAAGTTGTATAACAAGAGCTAATTTTAGGCGCACGAAGCTCGAAAAAGCGGAGTTTACTAGGCGTAAATGAGCATTTTGAGAGCAAGTTCATTTTGTTGTTAGACAACTTCCTATTTCCTCTATATTCGTACAAATTCTATCTACGGTCACCCAAAATTCGTAGAAGATGTAAGAATAAATTCACGAAGTCAAGATAGAGCGTTAAAGCACCAAGTAGTGCATACTTATGACCCATATCATCTGCTGCACCATACTGAGTAAGCATACCCTTAATCTCCTGTGTATCATAGGCAGTAAGACCTACAAAGATAAGAACACCTGCATAGCTAATAATCCAATATAGCGTCTCGGAGTGCATGAAGATATTTACTACTGAGGCAATGATTATACCTATTAGCGCCATTATCAATATGCTACCGATGCGCGATAGATCCATACGCGTTGTGTAGCCTAAGATACTCATTGCTAGGAATGTACCTGCTGTAATAAAGAAGGTCGAGGCTATCGAACTCATGGTATAGACCATAAATATCGACGACATGGTGACACCCATAAGCACCGAGTAGAGGATAAACAATATCGTCGCTGTAGTCATAGACAACGAGCGTATGCGCGCTGTAATCCATACAACAAGGCCCAACTGCGCAATAATCGCAATCCATATTATTGAGCTATTCTCGGTCAACATCTGCCAAAAGAGTGGCGACGCAGAGAGAAAATATGCCACGATACCCGTCACTGTGAGGGCTGCAGCCATCTGCAAATAGAGACTTTTTAGGAGTGTTGAGACCGCACTTGCCTGTGCGCTCTGAGCTGAAGAGATATAATTTGCCATAATAACACAAATTTTGTAGCCCCTCCGAGACTCGAACTCGGATCTAAGGTTTAGGAAACCTTCGTTCTATCCCTTGAACTAAAGAGCCATATACATTTGGCAAAAGTAACAATAATTTTGCAAATAACAATCCTCAACGGCAAAAAATAGAGAACAAATCTCCTGTATCGCAAAACTTCAACTATTCAACAACACCTTATTACATATTACAAGTACTCTTTATTCGCTCTATTTTTCACGCCCCACCAATTTATAACACACTGTTATACAGCGCTATTACAACAAACAACAAAGCACTATCTCGTTCGAGGTACGCCATCACCACATTTTGGAACGAGAATTATTTTTTGCAGAAACAAAATAATTTCGTACCTTTGCTCAATTCAAAACCCAACTTTTATTGTATGGCAATTAAGAATAATGTAATGATTGTGCGCCAGAGACTTCTTACAAAGCTCGTAAGCCTCTGGAATGAGGGTCAGCTCGTCGAGAAAATCGACCGACTACCTATTGAATTTAGTCCTCGCAACTCTCAGGTGCGTGGTCGCTGTTGTATCCACAAGGAGCGTGCTGTATGGAAGTACAAGTCACTCCCACTTCTTGGCTACGACATGACAGATGAGACAGATGAGCTCATGCCACTATCGGCATACGCTAAGATGGCTCTTGACCGCGACAAGATTAAGGATAACATCATGTGCGTAATCGACGAGGCATGTTCATCATGCGTTCGCACAAACTACGATATTACAAATCTTTGCCGTGGTTGTGTGGCTCGTGCTTGTTCTCACGCTTGTCCTAAGGATGCTATCGAGTTCGACCCAGATACATCACAGGGTAAGATTAACCACAAGGTATGTATCAGCTGCGGTAAGTGTCATGCTGCTTGTCCATACCACGCTATCGTATACATCCCTGTACCATGTGAGGAGGCTTGTCCTGTAGGTGCAATCTCTAAGGATGAGTATGGTGTTGAGCACATCGACGAGAGCAAGTGTATCTACTGCGGTAAGTGTATGAACGCTTGTCCTTTCGGTGCTATTTTTGAGATTTCTCAGGTATTCGATATTCTTCAGGCTATCCGCCGTGGTGAGGAGGTTGTAGCAATGGTTGCTCCATCAATCCTCTCACAGTACGATGTTCCAACAGAGCAGGTATACGGTGCTATCAAGGCTATCGGTTTCAAGGATGTTATCGAGGTAGCACGCGGTGCTGAGATCACAACCGAGAAGGAGACACACGAGTTTGCAGAGAAGATGGAGGAGGGTCAGCCATTTATGACCACATCTTGCTGTCCTTCATACATGGAGATGGCACGCAAGCACGCTCCAGAGCTTCAGAAGTATATCTCTTCTACATACTCACCAATGGTCTACACTGCTGATCTTGCACGCGAGAAGTATCCTAATGCAAAGGTTGTCTTCGTAGGTCCATGTATCGCTAAGCGTAAGGAGGCTCGTCGTGAGGACTTGCAGGGTAAGGTAGACTTCATCCTTACTTACGAGGAGGTACACGCAATTCTTGGCGGTATGGGCATTGAGCTTGGCGAGGCTAATGTACACCCAGTAGATTGCGCTTCACGCCGCTCTGCACACGGTTTTGCTGAGAATGGTGGTGTAACTGCTGCTGTTAAGGAGTTGGTTGCAGGTAAGATCGACTTCACAACATTGCAGATTGCTGGTCTTAATAAGAAGAATGTAGCTCTCTTGAAGGCTTACGGTAAGACAGGTAAGGCTCCAGCACAGTTTATCGAGGTTATGGTTTGTGACGGAGGTTGTATCTCTGGTCCAAGCGTTCACACAGCCTACGATGCTGGTGGTAAGAAGACCTTTGACCTTGAGCTCAAGAAGCGTTAATAACCACTAAAACATAGATGAAAGAATTAGTTGAGCGATTGGTAAAGGGTGATAGGCTTAACGCCTCAGAATTGGGGCAGCTACTTCGTTGTGCTGCTCAGGACTCAACCGTGCTTCAACTACTTCGCGACAATGCCGTCCGAACTGCGCGCCAGCAGTTCGGACTTGGCATATATATACGCGGCCTTATTGAGCTTTCGAGCTACTGCCGCGCCAACTGTCTATACTGCGGTCTTAGACGCAGTAACCGCAATGCCGAACGCTACAGACTTACACAAGAGGAGGTCATGGAGTGCTGCAAGGAGGGATATAAACTCGGTTTCCGCACCTTTGTACTTCAAGGCGGCGAGGATGGCACACACTCAGATGAATGGCTCGAAACACTCATCTGTCAGATGCGTAGCCAATACCCCGATGTGGCTATCACCCTATCGCTTGGTGAGCGTAGTGAGGCATCGTACATACGCCTTAAGCGTGCAGGAGCCAATCGCTATCTGCTACGCCACGAGGCAGCAAATAAGGAGTTATACGCCTCGCTTCACCCCGATAGCAAGGGTTTGGAGCACCGCTTAGCATGTGCCGAGGCGTTGCAGCGTACAGGCTATCAGTTAGGCCTGGGCATGATGATTGGCGTCAAGGGTCAGACTATTGAGCACCTTGTCGAGGATCTACTTCTTATCAATCGCATGCAACCACAAATGGTGGGTATTGGTCCCTTCCTACCCCACCACGCTACGCCTTTGGGTGATGAGCCTGCGGGCGACCTAAACCTTACATTGGCAACTATTGCCATAGTACGACTTATGCTTCCCAAGGCACTTATCCCCTCAACCACAGCCCTCGCGTCACTCACACCCCGCGGTCGCTTGGAGGGAATACTCTCAGGAGCAAATGTCGTTATGCCCAACCTCTCGCCTTCGGATGTTAGGGCCAAGTATGCAATATACGAGAATAAAGCCTCTTGGGGCAAGGAGGCTGCCGAGGGATTATCGGCTCTTAACGAGGAACTCTCCACCATTGGCTATCATATAGATTGGTCAAGAGGTGACTATTATACAGATTAAGTTGGATATAAGTAAGAATTAAACGAATATGACAGAATATAATGTACGCTCAGAGCGAGCTGAGGAGTTTATCCACGATGGCGAAATACGCTCCACATTGGAGTATGCTCGCGAGCATCGAGCAGATAAGGCTCTAATCGAGGAGATACTTACCAAAGCCGAGCAGGGCAATGGTATCTCTCACCGCGAGGCAGCCGTACTTATCGAGGTTGAGGATAAGGAGATCGAGGAGCGCATGTACGCTATCGCTCGCCGCCTCAAGGAGCGCATCTATGGTAACCGTATCGTGATGTTTGCACCTTTGTACCTCTCTAATCACTGCGTAAATGGTTGTGTATATTGTCCTTACCATGCACAGAACCGCCACATTCCACGCCGTAAGCTCACCCAGGAGGAGATACGCCGTGAGGTTATCGCGTTGCAGGATATGGGCCATAAGCGTCTTGCGTTGGAGACAGGTGAGCACCCTAAGCTAAGTCCTATAGAGTATGTTTTGGAGTCTATCGACACCATCTACTCAATCCACCACAAGAATGGAGCCATACGCCGCGTAAATGTCAATATCGCAGCCACTACGGTCGAGAACTACACACGCCTTAAGGATGCTGGTATCGGCACATATATTCTCTTTGAGGAGACTTATGACCGCGCTACCTACGAGGCTCTACACCCTACAGGTCCTAAGAGCGACTGGGCATACCACACCGAAGCGATGGATCGCGCCATGCTTGGCGGTATTGACGATGTTGGTGTAGGTGCATTGTTCGGACTATCGAACTACCGCTACGATGTTGTGGGTATCCTTATGCATGCTGAGCACCTTGAGGCACGCTTTGGCGTAGGCCCTCATACTATCAGCGTACCACGCATCCGTCCAGCCGATGATATTGACCCTAAGGATTTCCCAAATGCTGTAACAGACGGGGTATTCCGTCGTATTGTTGCAGTGTTGCGTCTGGCAGTGCCATATACCGGCATGATTGTCTCTACACGCGAGTCACAGCGTTCACGCGAGTTGGTCTTGGATGTTGGTGTATCGCAGCTTAGTGGAGGTTCAAAGACCTCTGTAGGTGGTTATGCTGAGGGTATTGAGGATGCTGAGGAGTCAGCACAGTTCGACATCTCAGACAACCGTACTTTGGATGAGATTGTAGGCTGGTTGCTTGAGTTGGGCTATATCCCAAGTTTCTGCACTGCATGTTATAGAGAGGGACGCACAGGCGACCGCTTTATGTCATTGGCAAAGCGTGGCCTTATCGGTAACTGCTGCGCTCCTAACGCCCTTATGACCCTTGCTGAGTATCTCGAAGATTACGCTTCACCAAAGGTTAAGGTTGTAGGCAAGCAGATGATTGACCGCCTAACACAGGTTATACCTTCAGAGAAGGTGCGTCAGATTACTGAGCGCAACCTTCAGGAGATTATTAACGGTAAGCGCGATTTTAGATTTTAGGCTATGCAAAGTACCCCATCATCAGAGCGCTTACATATAGCTATCTTGGGGCGCACAAATGCAGGTAAGTCGACACTCACAAACCGCCTTATAGGTCAGGATGTGGCTATCGTATCGCCTCATGCAGGTACTACGACTGACCCTGTACAGAAGCCCTTTGAGATAAATGGTCTGGGTGCTGCGGTTATCATCGACACCCCTGGCCTTGATGATAGCACAACACTTGGTAAGGAGCGCATGGAGCGCACCGCAAAAGTGTTGGATAGAACAGATATTGCCATTATCCTATTCACTGACAAGGGAATGGATAGTGAGCTACGCATATTGGAGGAGTGCCGCGTAAAAGAGATTACCACTATTGTGGTGCTCACTCAGATTGACCGCATCGCAGAATATAAAGCACTTCAACAGAGGATTAGTGATGCAACGAAGAGCAATGTTATAGCTCTTAGTGGCGTTACGGGCGAAGGCATGGAGGAGCTCACAGCAGCCCTTGCGAAGATAGGACCTTCAGAGGAGCGACTTATCACCGAGGGTTTCTGCAAGGCTGGCGACAGAGTGTTTCTTGTTATGCCTCAAGATAAGTCTGCCCCAAAGGGTCGTCTTATTCAGCCACAGGTGCAGACAATACGCGAGCTACTTGACAGAGGATGTATACCTATCTGTTGCACCCCTGAGCGTATGAGCGAGGCGTTGGTAGCTCTTGCTACACCGCCAGAGCTTATCATCACCGACTCTCAAGCCTTCGAGGAGGTCTACAAACTAAAGCCTGAGGCCTCGGTGCTCACCTCCTTCTCGATACTCTTTGCGCGCTACAAGGGCGATATTTCTCTATTCTTGGAGGGTGTAAAGGCTTTGGAACGCATCACACCAACCTCACGCATACTTATTGCCGAGGCGTGCAGCCACACCCCACAGAGCGAGGATATAGGTCGCGTAAAGCTACCTCGTATCCTCCGTAAGAGGTTTGGTGAGGCGCTACAGATAGATATTGTTGGAGGCGCTGACTACCCTGAGGATTTAACACCTTACGACTTGGTCATCCATTGTGGCGCATGCATGTTTAACCGCAAGCATGTACTCAGCCGCATCGAGCGTGCCAGGACTCAGGGTGTACCCATCACCAATTATGGCGTTATTCTCGCTGCACTAACAGGCATACTATCGAGGGTACGAAGCCTATAATTTTGGAAGTAAACAAATAAATGTGTAACTTTGACAAAAATTCATACTTATATGGAGATAGAGAGAATTAAGTTATTGGATCGTAAGTTTAAGACTATGATTCCTGCTGAGGAGATTGACAAGGCTGTGCAGCGTGTTGCTGACCAGCTAAACGAGCGTTACGCTGGCAAGACCCCTATTTTCTTGGGTGTTCTAAGCGGTGCTTTCCTCTTCCTTAGCGACCTTGTGCGTAAGACCACCTTCGACTCACGCTTGGCATTTATCAAGATTTCATCATACGAGGGCACTCAGTCAACAGGTAAGATTCAGCAGCACCTTGGCATCGACTTTGACATCGAGGGCAAGGATATCATCATCGTAGAGGATATCGTTGAGACAGGCCACAGCATGAACTACCTCTTGGACTACCTCAAGGAGCGTAACCCAGCGAGCATATCTATCTGCACGCTCTTCTACAAGCCAGAGAAGTTCCTCTATGAGTACAACATCGACTATGTTGCAATGCCTATTGGCAACGAGTTTATCGTAGGTTACGGTTTGGATTACAACCAGATAGGCCGTAACCTCAAGGATATTTATGTATTAGATGAAGATTAACCCAGATATCGAGCTATTGGAGGGTGGTAGTAAGTTGCCTCTTGTTGAGGACTTCTACACCATCCAGGGCGAGGGCTTCCACTCTGGTAAGCCAGCCTATTTTATTCGTCTCGGAGGCTGTGATGTGGGTTGTCGCTGGTGTGATGCTAAGTACACCTGGAACCCTAAGATCTTCCCACCTACGCCTATCGAGACTGTTGTTGAGCGTGCTGCATCATGCTCAGCACAGGCTATCGTCATCACAGGTGGCGAGCCCCTTTTGTACCCTTTGGGGAAGCTCACTCGCGAGCTACATGCCCGAGGTCTTGAGATCTTCCTTGAGACATCGGGAACTAACCCTATCAGCGGCGAGTTCGACTGGATATGCCTATCGCCAAAGCGTCAGATGCCGCCTCTTAGCGAGGCACTACGCCGCGCTGACGAGCTTAAGGTTATCGTTCAGACAAAGGAGGACTTGGAGTGGGCCATGGAGTGCAGCACTAAGGTAAGCTCAAAGTGCCTGCTCTATGTACAGCCTGAGTGGAGCGTCTACGAGAGCATCATCGGCGAGATGGTGGAGTGGGTCAAGGAGAATCCTAAGTGGAATATCTCGATACAGACACATAAGTTTATGCACATACCATAATGGCTCGAGGCAAGGAGAAGAAAAACGAGAGCAGAGAGCAGAGGTTTATAAATGGCTTCTGGATGACACTGACCATAGTCATTGCCATCTGCACCGTTATTGTCTCTATAAGCACCATTATAGGAATGCTGCGCACCCGCTCAAACCGCAAAGATGTGGAGCAGAAGATTTCGATGCTGGAGCATAAACTTGAGGTCGACAGCATCTTTATCGAGCGCATTAGCAACTCTCCTGAGTTCATGGAGGAGTATGCCCGCGAGACCTTCCACATGCAACGCAAGGGTGAGACGGTATACATTTTAGAGGATTAGAAATTAGTAATTACTAACTAATAATTTAAGGGAGGTTCTATAAATTAGGTCGAGTTTATTTTGTTGGATATTTCGAACAGATTTCTTATCTTTTTCGAGGGCGCTATGCGGGCATAGCAACCGAGGAAAGATAAGATAGATGCCGAAATAGACACAAAAGCAAC
>JAFYRL010000089.1 GCA_017546975.1 Alistipes sp. | reverse complement strand
ACCTATGGTGAGCAGTCTCTTGAAGTTGTGGTAAATCAGGCAGCACCAGCGTATAATGGTGTTACTTTTGAGGCGAAAATGCTTGTAGGTGAGTACTATGGCGAGTATTACACTCCATATGCTGGTAACTACTATATCTTCTTTACTGATAATGGTTTTGATGAGAATGGATATGTGTTGCCAAATACTACCTACTATCAGCTTGATATGTATGGCCCATTGTATGAGGGTGATGCTGTGAATGGTTATATTCCACTTGCTGTAGGTACTTACTACTTCGATGCAAATGATACTATGTCACTCTATACAATCGGTAAGAGCTACTCTAACTTTAAGTATTGTGACTCAGATAAGAAGGTGTCTCAGTCTCAATTTGAGGATGCTGAGCTTGTTGTTAATGAGGATGGCTCATGTGTCTTGAATGTGACAATTGATGGCGTTAATCATCTTGTAACATTCTCTGGTGAGACTATGATCAATGATAAGCGTATTGTTAATCAGCCAGCTGAGAACATAGAACTTGAAGTGGGCTATGCTTATGGTACATACTATGGCGATCAGTATAACCCTGGTTGGGCAGACAACTTCCTATTCTTCCTATCTGACACAGGTGCTGATGAGATTGGTTGGGAGTTGCCTAATGGTCGCTACTATCGTTTTGACCTCTACTCAGAGCTTCTTGATACAGCAGAGGGCATAACTATCCCTTATGGTACTTATGTTATTGATGCAAACAACACTTTCGAGCCATGGACTATTGCAGCTTCATTCTCAGAGTACTATATCATGGATGATTCTGGTTGGGACTATATTGAGAGTGGCTCAATCGTTGCAGGTACTGTCACTATTGATGCCGAGGGTGTCGTTGCTAAGATTTTGGTTGACGATGCATGGCATACAATTACATATAAGGGCGCAGTAGGTCCTTTCGATGATCAGTCTGTTGGAGATATCGGTGGTAAGGAGGGTCCATACTCAACATTGACCGAGGATTTAGTTTGTAACTTGAGCAACCATAACCTATACTATATGAACTACGGCGACTACTATGAGGTTGGCCTTCAGAATTGGACTTTCGGTATTATGCCAAAGTCTTATGAGGGTGACTTCGTTCAGTTTGATGTGTTGGCAAGTGCAACAAGCTATACAGATTTCTTCGGCGAGTACACAATCTCTGATAGCATGGACCCATATACATCTGCAACTGGTCGCTTTGATTATTATGATGGTTATGCTTCTATGTCTGGTTCATGGTACTACACTAATGATGGCGTTACTATGGCTCCATTTATCGAGGGTACAATGTCTATTGAGGATAATGGTGATGGTACAGTAACTGTAGAGTTCAGCGTTTATGATGACTACTACAATAATGTTTCAGGTAGCTGGACAGGTAAGATGCTCTCAGCAAGTCAGATCTCAGCATGCTCTGTAGACCTCAAGCAGTCACAGAAGATGGGTGTAAAGTCTGCTCCTGTGAAGAGGCTTGTAGCAACAAAGAAGAGCAATTCTAAGTTTTAATTTATAACCTTGAAGAGTACCTAAGGTCGCTTAGGTACTCTTTTTTTACAACATATATGAAAAGAGCGTTTTTATCTATTGTAATGACGGTTGCCGCGCTTGTTGGTCTATCATCATGTGAGCGTGATGGCGACAAGGCAAAGGAGAGCGGTATCGTACTATATAATAAGGAGATTACGGTTGGTGTCGAGGCCGAGACACTTCGCTTCAACTACGATATAAAGAGCCGCATTGAGGGCGAGACACTACAAGTAGAGTGTGCTGCGGAGTGGTTGACCGTGGATAAGATTGGTGTCGGTGTTGTTGAGTTTAGTGTTGCTCAAAATAATGGCAAGGAGCGTGTGGCGACACTAAAACTAACATACGGCAAGGAGAAGAATACTCTTCGTGTGCGTCAGCAGGAGTATAAAGCGCCACTAAAGCTCAGCGTTGAGCGTGTTGATGCCACATCTGTAACGTTTTCGGTTGCGGCATTTGATGACAATACCACATGGATTGGTCAGGTTGTAGGTAAGGAGTGGTTTGATAACTATACAGCTGAGGAGTTGCTCGATGAGGATATGGCCTATTATCGAGGTGTTGCAAGTGATCAGGATATTAGCCTTGAGGAGTACCTGTCATCGGTTCTTAGTCGTGGCTCACACAGCAATCTTCGCATGGCGGGTCTCGACCCTGAGAGCGACTATGTAATCTATATCTACGGCCTTACAGCTGTTGGTGAGGTAACATCGCATATTATGCATGCTGAGTTTAGAACAGAGTCTCCATACACTGGTAACGATGTTACTTATGATATAGATGTTGAGGTAAATCGTGCTATTGCTAAAATCTCTATTACTCCATCGCATGAGGGTGTTGCTTACTTTAATAATCTTATCACCCGTGAAGATTTTGAGCTTTATGGTGGCGATGTAAACAAGGCTGCAGATGCTGTTATCGCAAAGATTATTGATGACTATACAGCTTGGGATTACACCCTTGCTGAGGTTTTCGAGTACAATACTGACTACCTTGCTACAGAGTATGAGTTTGAGGCAATAGCCAATACTGAGTATCTGGTCTTCGCGTTTAAGTGGAATGAGCAGTGTGAGCGCCTAAGTGAGGTGTCATATAAGTGGTTTGAGGTGGGCGAGATGCCTGATTCGGATAATGTTATCACCGTAAACATTAGCAATATTACCCAGTCAACATTTGATGTTGAGACCTCAACAACAAATCTTGACCCTTATGTGATATTCGCTGTTCCTCAGCGCGATATTGTGAAGTTGCGTAATGATGAAGCTATCTTCGATTATATTCTCAAGACCTACGGCACTACGGGCCTTGTAGACTATATCTGTGAGGGTGATGTTTTGGGTACATTCAGTGGCCTGGAGGCTGGTACGGAGTATGCAGTGTTAACCTTTGGTTATGAGGCTGGTACTATGACTACGGCTATTGTTCGAAATAATATCACAACCCTTGAGGCTGGAGATATAAACGCATGTATCTACGATATTAAGGTTACGAATATTGAGGATCGTGAGGCATATCTTACAATCACACCATCTGATTATAGTATCTACTACTATTGGAATGTCTTTGAGGTAGATATGAGCGAGGAGGATATTAAGAACTATATCGCAAATGTCTATAACTCGATGTACTATGGCGACTATTGGGAGTTTAGCTATTATGAGCTTGCTCAGGGTGTTGTGGAGAGCAGAATTTCACAGCTTAAGCCATCTACCGATTATAAGGTTGTTATTATCCCAATGAGCATACATAAGTTTGAGTATATTGGCGCTATGCGTACAGGTGGTGAGTTTACAACCGATGCTGCTGTTATTGCCGATATAACTATCACTGCGGGCTTCGATGCATACTACGATGGTGATGAGGTTTACGAGATTGAGCCTAAGTATTGTAGCTCATGGCAGGGCTGGGTCGTTGTGCCTATGAGTGTTGAGATTGAGGGTGAGTATTCAGGCTTCCTCTACACTATGTTTAGCTATATTGACGGTTTGGAGGACCCAGAGCTATATTCTGATGATACGCTCATTGATAACCTCTATAATGTTGGTGCTTACTGGTCGCCAGCCTATTTCCGTGGCGAGTGGGATAAGACCATTATGATTGCTGCCGTAGCATTTGATAAGGATAATAATCCAAGTCCTGTATATCGTAGTGTTCACATTTTTACGCGTGATGGCGCGGGTGATGCTCAGGAGTTCGTGGATTACTATATGGGTAGCATCACTACATATTCTGTTAAGGAGGAGCATCCTATCAATCAGGCAAGCCTAGTTGTGGCTACAGATGATAATGGCGCATGCCGAGAGCTTGGCAAGCGCGTGGCATCAAAGAACTCAGGTATTACGCTTCTTCGATAGCTAACCACATAAAAATTGTGACCCTTACCTCATTTGCGATTAAAGCTTGAGGTAAGGGTCACTTTTTTGTGCGCTATGCAATGGCTAATTGCACGCTTGCAGTATCTTGTTCTTTAGTAGTGGCGAGTAGTCGGGGTTATCTTCAAAGAAGCGCATAACCTCAGTCTTTGCCTCCTCGCTGTAGTGGCCACCAAGGAGCGCACCTACCCAGTTGCGTGGGAAGAATATATCTCCTGTGCGCTGTATCTCGGTGAGTGCATCGAGACCTTTATATATATAAGGCAAGCTCTCCTCTTGACGAGTGTGGTGGCATAGATAGCCAAGCATCGAGGCTGCCCATGGCTCAGGACGGCGGTTCTGAGGCTCGGATAATAGCCACTCGAAGAGAGCATCGCGCTCGGTTGTCTCAGCCACGGTTGCGCGCGATATATACTCATACTGTGCACGGCGGTCGCGATTTGTGATGCGGCCAAGCTGTGTTGCACAAATATGCTCTCTTAGCTGAGGTAGGCGTATTGCAAGCTCATAGCTAAGAGTCATATAGTCCTGCTCGTCGAGCTGAGTGCCATTCATCTGCTCCCAAATAGCGTATAGACGCTCGATATTTGTTGCCGAGGTCATGCTGTGTGCAAGAGTCATCGTGAGCCTACGACAGAGTGATGGATTGTTATTGTTTACGATAATCTGCCATAGGGCCTCCTCGGCGCTCTCATTGCCTGCGATAATCATCACATCGCCAAGGTAACCGTTAAGCGTTGAGGCGATTAGGTAGTTTGGCTCGGTGCCGATATATCTTAGGATAAAGTTAAGCCACTCGTTAGCAGTTATAACCTCATTTTTGTAGCACTCGTTAAGTGTTATAACTAGTGATTGGCGTAGTAGATCGCCCTCCAAAGTTGAGAAATTATCCATAATCCAACTAAGACTCTTGTTGTCTGGAATAAATAGACCATAGCCGCGACCACAGCTATTTGGTAGTACTGCTACTATGTCATCGTCAATCTTATATTGATGCTCTCGATCTCGCATCGTTACAGCTATATCCTCGTGTTTGCCATTAGCATAGATAACGCGACAATCGAAGCTCTGTGTCCAGAGGATGTCGCGGCCAAGAGGATCTGATTGTGATATTGTAAGGTTGTTGTTATCTGTGGTGAGGGTTATATGTGGCATTCCCTTTTGGTGTACCCACACATCGCTGAATGCTGCTAAGTTCTCCTCGGTGTAGCGGTCAAGTATGGCGATAAGATTTGGCCATGTGGCATTGCCGTAGGCGTATGTTGTTAGATACTCCTGAATACCGCATCGGAAAGCCTCCTCACCCATAAGTTCCACAAGCTTATCCATAACTATTGGCGCCTTGTTATATATTGTCTGACCATATATAAGACCTGCGTTGCGTAGGTTATCAAGCTCCTGACGAATAGATGTAGCACCGAGGGTGCGATCCTCGCTTAGTGCTGCGGTGGTATAGGTCTTAAGACGGTTTAGGCGGTGGTTGATATCCTTATATAGCGGCTCTGCCATGCGTGCTGCGAAGTAATTGGCAAAGATCTCCTTGGTCCATACATCATCAAACCAACACATCGTTACATAGTCACCAAACCACATGTGTGCGGTCTCATGTGCTATGAGCTGTGTGCGACGCAGACGCTCGTCAAGTGTAGGATTTTCGCTTAGGAACATCTGTCTATCGTTGTATAGTGTAGCGCCTGTATGCTCCATGCCACCATATTGGAAACCAGGTAGTATGATAAGGTCATACTTGGCAAAAGGGTACTTAATTGCTGTATACTCCTCTAACCATTCCAATGATGCCTTTACCTCGGCAAATATTGTGTCGAGTTGCTCAAGACGCTTAGGCTCTGTCTCGCGATAGTAGGCAGTAAAGCGATGTATGCCGTCATCATAGGTGCGCTGATATAGCTTACCTGCAACGAACGAGAATAGATAGGTGCTTAGAGGCTCTGTAGGTGCGAACTCCACGCGCTTGGTTGCTGTCGTATGGTCTATAGCCTCGCTCTTTGCTACGGTATTTGATACTGCAATCCAATCCTCTGGTATGGTGAGCGATAGGGTATAGTTCGCCTTCATATCAGGCTGCTCAAAACATGGGAAGAGCGTGCGTGCACGGTCTGGAACTAGGAGTGTATATAGAAACTCCTCGTTGCGGTTAAGCGACTGGTTGTCAATATTGAAGTGTACGGTTATGCTATTCTCGCCACGCTCTATCTCTCTCTTTGGGATTATGATATGCTCGTTGATAGCAGTGTAGTCTATGGCTCTATCTTCAATCTCCACGCCAATAATATTCTCTGTAGCTCTAAAGTCTATGATGACCTCTTGTGGTGTGGTCACTGTAAACTCAATATCGACCTTGCCGATGTTCTTAACTACATCTATATCTATGTTGTACTTTAGTTGCTCGATTGTCTGCTTGCGCCACTCGGCAAGTTCGCGGCTTATGCCCGCATCATAGCGTGAAGTGTCGTTGCTACATGCAGCAGATAGTAGCAGTAGTAGGGTAGTAATTATTGATGTTGCTCTCATAATTTGATGTTTAGTTAGGCAAATATAGGGAAAATAAGCTATATTTGCGTAAGATGTAGAGTTATTATGAAAAAAATCGTTGTAGCGTTTGACTCTTTCAAGGGGTCGTTGTCCTCTGTTACTGCTGCCGAAGCATTTGTTTCGGGGTATAGAGAGGTCTGTCCGGATATCGAAAGCTGTATCGTAGCTATCTCGGATGGCGGTGAGGGTATGGCTGAAGCTGTTGTCTATACGCTTGGCGGTGATATGGTCACAGCCAAGGTGCATGACCCACTGCATAGAGAGATAACAGCGTGCTATGGTGTTATTGATAATGGCGCTACGGCGGTAATCTCTATGGCCTCGGCGAGTGGACTAACACTTATAGGGTGCTGTGAGCGTAATCCGTTAATTACAAGTACCTTTGGTACGGGTGAATTGCTCCTTGATGCTAAGCAGAGGGGGTGTCGAGAGATTGTTGTTGGCCTTGGTGGTAGTGCTACAAACGATGGAGGTGTTGGCATGCTTCGCGCTTTAGGATATAGATTTCTGGATGATAAGGGCTGTGAACTAACCGAGACAATAGACCTTTTGGAGCGTGTGGAGAGTATCGTTGCGCCGAACCATAATCCTTTGGAGGGCGTAGAGTTGCGTGTTGCTGTTGATGTCACTAGCCCTTTGTGTGGTGAGCATGGCGCTACTATGGTCTATGGCAGACAGAAGGGGGCTTCGGATGATGTTATGGTGCGCCTTGATAATGCTCTGATGAACTACGCATCTGTGGTGGCGAGACAGTGCGGTACTGATTTGTCAAGCCTGCCAGGTGCGGGTGCTGCGGGAGGTTTGGGCTTTGCCTTTGCTGCGCTGCTTGGCGTAATGCCTCAATCTGGTATCGAGCTGATGCTTAGTATTGCAAACTTCGATAACATCGCTTGCGATGCCTCGCTTATTGTTACGGGTGAGGGTTGTATTGATAGACAGACGGTTATGGGTAAAGCTCCTGCAGGAGTGCTTCGCCACGCCATGAAGTTGGGCGTAAGGTGTATAGCCGTGGGTGGTGGCATTGAGTGGTGCGATGAGTTGCGCTCGTCAAACTTCGATGCAATATATGCTATCACACCCGCCGATATGTCCCTTGAGGAGGCTATGCGCCCCGATGTCGCAAAGGCAAATATGAGGGCCGTGGCAAAGAAAATAGCGATGCAGTGATGCAACATTGAAAAATTATGCTTACCTTTGAGATATCGAAAAAACTTAAACACAAACAATATGAGACGCATTACTAAACTTTTGGCATCTGTAGCCATGCTATTGGTGCTATTGCTTGCAACATCTTGCGAGACACTTGTAAACTACTTGGATACTCCACAAACCCCTGAGACCCCAACCGAGGAGGAGTATGTAACCGTATCTTTGGGCTTTGATTTTGTGGACCTTGAAGTAGGCTATGAGCCACTCTCTCGCGCACAGGAGAATAACGATGTATATGGTATTCAGGTATATTCTACGCCTGCTCCTGCTACAGAGTGCCCAGAGTGGAAGCCATTTGCTTATGGTGCATTTTACTCAACTGACAACCTATCTATTAACCTCTTGAAGGGCTATGAGTATAAGTTTATAGCTACAATGCTTAAGGATGGTAAGGAGAAACTTTATAATCTTGAACAATGGGAGAACGGTGTATATTTGGGTGATGAATATTGGGCTCCTTTTAGTGCAGTTGTTTCAGATAATTTCAAGTATGGTTTGGATGACCATGGATGGGATTTAGGGAGTGGTTATTCATGTTTAAATTTGGTGATTAATGGATATGTTCAGAGTCCTAATCGTCCAAATCTTGAGCGTTACTATGGAGAGTTAGAGGGTTATACTCCTGGTGATAAGGGCGGCAAGGCTAAAATTCAGCTAAAGCGTACTTCGTTTGGTGCTAAGTTTATTGCTAAGGGTAAGAATGCTGGCAGCGGTACTTTGGAGATCCTTATGGATAGTGCTATGCAGGTTAACCTAAACCTTGCTGAGAGTAATCAAGTGTCCGATATCTATACATTTGACAATGTTCGTGAGGCTTGGCTTGATAATAACTACTCAGAGACATTCCCAGTAGTGCTTCGTCTTGTTCGTGAGGATGGTACTGTAGTGCCATTGGGTACACATAACCTAACATTCAAGCGTAATGCAACAACAGTTGTACATGTCAGTATGGATGACACCAGCGAGGCAAGTGGTGTAGGTGTTGAGTTCCTTGAGAGTGGCGAGATGCCAGATGGCGATGAGGTTACAATCGAGGGTGGCGAAATTGTTGATACTGAGGTTGAGACAAATAAGTAATCGACATCTTTGTAAATAAATAGTAATAGGCTGACCCAATGAGTCAGCCTATTACTATTTATTGTTGTTATATTCGTTTAGAATAGATACTGCTCGGTACGGACACTTTGGCAGAGGTTTTCAATCTCGCTCCATGCCTCCTCGCTGAGTGTTGTACCAACAATCTCGATAACCTTGCCTGCGGCAATAGCACCCATAGTGCCGCACTGGCGTAGTGATAAACCCTCGCAAAGTCCCGCCATAAAGCCTGCAGCGTAGAAGTCGCCAGCACCTGTGGTATCTACACGCTTGGCTGCTGCCATGATACCTACATGTACAAACTCCTCACCGCGCTGGATAAGTGCGCCGCGTGTGCCAATCTTTACAATCGTCAACTCACACATCTTGCTGATATACTGCAATGCGTTGATAGGCTCGCTCTCGCCACTAAAGGCGTGCGCCTCATCCTCGTTGGCAAAGAGAATATCGACATAGCGTTCAACTATATCGCGCAAGAAGTCACGGTTTTCCTCCACAACATTGAATGATGCAAGGTCGATAACAACCTTAAGCCCATGCTCCTTGGCACGCTCTATAGTCTTGCGGATAAGGTCGTGGTCCTGAACAAGATAACCCTCTATATATAGGTAGTCGTAGTTGTCGAATATAGCAGGGTCAATATCCTCTGCAGCGAGGTCTAATGCAGCTCCGAGGTGTGTAACAAAAGTGCGCTCACCATCCTTAGATACCAATGCTACGCACTTGCCCGACTTGTTCTCCGAGCGAAGAATGTATGGCGCAATACCCAAATTTCGAAGTGCCTGCTCATAGAAGTCTCCCGTAGTATCCTCGCCCACCTTGCCAATAAAGGCGGTCTTAGTACCAAGGCGTGCCATAGCTCGTATAGCGTTAGCTGCAGAGCCTCCCAAAGATAGGGAGTATGGTAGGCCTGCCACACTCTTAGAGATAGCTGTCTGGAGTTGATTGTCAACAAGACTCATTGAACCCTTGGCTAGCTGATACTCTGTAAGTACATTATCATTCGAGAGGTTTACAAGCATATCGGTAAGTGCATTACCTATGCCTATTACACTTTTATTCATTTTCATATTTGGATTTACTGCTGCTACCTTACGATTATAGCGTTGATTATTCTGTGTCCTGAGCGTTCGTTGAGTATTGTCATAAGCTCATCGCGGCGGAAGAATATCTCCTGACGCGCTACAGATGAGGATATGCCTACATGTAAGATGCCATTCTTTAGCTCGAAACTATGTGTGAGCGATGCAATGTGTGCTCCTACAACATCAGCCCATAGTTCAGGTAATCTGCCCTCGGCAAGCTTGCGGGCTACGAAGGGACGCTCGAAAAATTCGCGTAGGATGTCTCCTAATATCTTTGGCTCGGTGCGTTTCATGTTGACTAATTTGTAGAACCAACCTTAAATAATTTGTACTCAACCTCCGCCTCGCCAAGTGTGCGCTCCAAGCGATGTTTGTTGCAGTCGGTGATGAGAATTTGACCAAATATCTCGCCTCCTACGATGCGTAGTAGTTGCGCTACACGGCGCATGTCAAGCTTGTCAAAGAGGTCGTCAAGCAGAAGTATCGCACGCTCCTTGCAGTGCTCGGTAAGTAGTGTATACTCAGCGAGTTTTAGAGCTATAAGGAATGATTTCTGCTGTCCCTGTGAGCCATATTTTCGCAAAGGAAAATCTCCCATTGTGAAAGCTATATCATCACGATGTACACCGCATGTTGTGTACTCATTGACCAAATCCTTCTGACGCGACTGCAGCAGAAGTTCCATGGTAGTTATCTCGTGTAGCTCGCTCTTATAGCTGATGCCAATCACCTCGCGCTCCTCCGAGAGAAGGGCATAGTATCTCTCCACCAAGGGGCGAAGGCGCTCAATCATTTCAGCTCTGCGCTCAAAGATAATCTCGGCAGAGGCACTAAGCATCGAGTCGTATATTAGAAGCATCTCCTCTGTTGGTGAGTTTTTTAATAGCTTGTTGCGCTCTTGAATGGCTGCGTTGTAGCGAATAAGTGCGTTCATATAGCCTCGGTCTATCTGCGAAATAAACCTGTTGATATATCTGCGTCGCTCCTCGGCAGAGTCACTGATGAGTGCTGTGTCAGCAGGCGAGACTACAACAATTGGGATGTGTCCCACATGGTCTGATAGCTTGTCGTACTCCTTGCCATTACGCTTTAGGGTCTTGCCGCCACGGCGCGAATAGCTACATAAGATGCTCTCTACACGCTCATTATCACCAACAAAGCGACCCTCAGTAAGAAATGACTCCTTGCCATGCATAACGCACTGTGAATCAGTTGTAGTATTCATCGAACGCGCCATGGCAAGATAGTGTACCGAATCCAAGATATTTGTCTTGCCAGCGCCATTATCACCCACAAAGCAGTTGATGCCAGGAGATAGTTCCAATCTCTGGTCAGCAATATTTTTGAAGTCTATTATCGAGAGTGTATCGAGTCTCATATTTTGAGGTCATATTTTGGGCAAATATACGCAACATTTTTTAATTCGTTGCTCTTATTGTGCAATTAGTCGAGCTATTTATTGGGGATATGAATTTTGGCCATTTTATTTTCGCTTTCGATTTTGTTTATCGGGCAAATATTATTATATTTGCGGATTAAAATTAGCATTGAAGTATGATTGATGGTTTGAATAGATTTAATCGCTGGAATAATATCATCGGCTGGGTGGTCTTTTTTGTGGCTTCGCTTAGCTATCTGATGACTATGGAGCCCACTACAAGCTTGTGGGACTGCAGCGAGTTTATAGCGACATCTTATAAGTTGGAGGTGGGTCACCCTCCTGGAGCACCGCTCTTTATGATTTTGGCGCGTTTGGCATCGCTCTTTGCCCCTACGCCTGAGAGTGTGCCTATGATGATTAATGCCATGAACTCCATTGCTTCGGGCTTCTGTATATTGTTCCTCTTCTGGACAATCACGCATCTTGCCCGTCGTGTGACAACTACGGCAAATGAGCCAATGTCGCTTAGCAAGATGATTCTTGTGCTTGGCTCAGGTGTTGTGGGTGCGTTGTCGTATGCCTATACAGATACCTTCTGGTTCTCGGCTGTCGAGGGAGAGGTTTATGCGCTTTCCTCGATGTTTACTGCCCTTGTTGTGTGGTTGATGCTCAAGTGGGAGGAGAATGCTCATCGCTCAACATCAATGCGATGGATTGTATTTATCGCATACCTCATGGGTCTCTCTATTGGTGTGCATATCCTTAATTTGCTGACTATCCCTGCTTTGGTAATGATATATTTCTTCAGAAAGTATGAGTATCGCACGGCAAAGGATTATGTTGTAAAGATGATTGTTGCACTACTCGTGTCTGTGGTTATCCTTGGCGTGATAAATGGAGTAATTATCCCTTACACTGTTGCCTTGGGAGCTGCTGTGGATACCTTTGCGGTAAATAGTCTCGGTCTGCCTGTGAATGTCGGCATGGTGCTATTCACCATAGCTCTGTTTGCAGCGCTGGGCTATCTTGTGCTCTTTACCCATAAGCGAGGATATAAGATTTTGAATACAGTTGCTATGGCAGTGACTGTAATTCTTGTCGGCTTCTCGTCGTATGCTTCGGTATCTATCCGTGCAGCGGCAAATCCTCCGATGAACTCCAACGATCCGTCTACGCCACATAAGTTGCTTAGTCTGCTTAATCGTGACCAGTATGGTAACCGTCCACTCTTGGTTGGTCCTTACTACTCGGCAATGCCACTTCGTATGGTTGAGCCAAACTATGACTATATGTCAGATGATGAGTATATACCTACGGGCGACTATGACTCTAAGAGTGTGATGTGGCTTAATCCTGAGACGGGTAAGTACGAGGAGCGAGAGTTCTTTAATGGCTACAAATATCCTTCGGAGGCCAATCGTCTGCTACCTCGTATGTGGCACTATTCGCGTAGGGATAGCTATGAGCAGGGTTGGATAAACCTTGTTAATGGTCACCCTTCGGTATATGTTGAGGACTCGGAGGGCGGTGCTTGGTATGAGCATACAGCCTTGGAGGATATAAACTTCTTCCTTGGTTATCAGATGGGAGATATGTTTTGGCGATACTTCATGTGGAACTTCGTGGGTCGTCAGGATGATAATCAGCTGCAGTCAGATGCCGAGAACCGCATCTACCTCCATGGAGGCTGGCTCTCGGGTATTGACGCTATTGATAAGTTCTATGTTGGCCCTCGTACTATGCTACCTTCTGAGGCGGAGAATAACCCAGCACATAATGGCTACTTCTTCCTTCCGTTGTTGCTCGGTCTGCTTGGTATGATATATCAGCTCAATGTCGATTGGCGAAACTTTATCGTGGTGATGTTGCTCTTTGTGATGATGGGTATCGCGCTTGTCGTCTACTTTAATACAGCCCCTGATGAGCCTCGTGAGCGAGATTATGTATATGCTGGAGCCTTCTACGCCTTTAGTATTTGGCTCGGCTTGGGTGTTATGGCTATTGGAGATATGCTTCAGTCGCTGGTTGATAGATACGCTAAGGGTAGCCATAAGATGACCATGACAGCGGCTGTTGTTGCAGTGCTTATGACGGTGAGTGTCCCTGTGGTGCTTGCTACCGAGAATTGGGATGACCATGACCGCTCAGGTCGATATATGGCACGCGATATTGGTCGTAACTATCTTAACTCTGTGCCAAAGAATGGCATCATCATCAACTTTGGCGATAATGATACCTTCCCATTGTGGTATTGCCAGGAGGTTGAGGGTGTGCGTACAGATGTTAGGGTGATGAACTCTTCGTATCTTGGTGGTGAGTGGTATATCGATGAGATGAAGCTTGCGGCTAACGATGCCGAGGGTGTGCCTTTCTTAATTCCAACTGAGAAGTATAGCTTTGTGAATGATTGGACGCTGATAGCAAATCCGATAGATGTTATCGACAACGACAAGGCTAAGAGATTGCGTGCTGAGCGCCGCCGTATAGAGTGTGAGGGATACTACTATATCGATTATACTGATCTCTCGGGCCGTAAGCAGAGTATCTCTGGTGGCTATACCACTATCTCGAAGAAGATAAGCGAGAGCCAGAAGACCATGAGCGAGTATAAGCCATATATTGAGGAGTTTGTCTCTCGTGGCGATACCTCGTCTGATAACTTCTACGATGTCTATGTGCCTTATGTCATGGCACAGGATATCTTCGATGCTATTTTGGACAACGAGGAGTTTATGGCCGACTACGCCAAGATGGAGGAATATTGGTTGTATAACGACTCTATTGCTGAGTGCGATATGTTGCTCAGCGATGCTATACGCCTCTTTGTGTCGGATGAGCCTTTGAGCCTCGCTATAAATGGAGGTCGTATTCATCTGTTGGCTGCGGGAGAGACTATACCTGTTGCGGAGCGTATGGATGATTACCGCATGGTGGGTAAGCTTAAGTCTAAGGTGGATAGCAACTTCGATGGCTTGGATAGCGATTATATCCTCTCGGCTAAGCGTTATGTCGTTCCTGTGAATAAGGATAATGCTGTTGCTTCGGGCCTTCTTACAGAGGAGGAGGCTGAGGATGCTGTGGATGAGGTCTATATCTCGCTTGGTGGTAAGTCGCTCCTAACGAAGGATCACCTTATGATGCTCGACCTCTTTGCTCACTTCGACTGGAAGCGCCCGTTGTCATTTACTCAGGCACACCTAATGAAGGATTACGGCATTGTTGATTATGCTCGTTTTGATGGCTACGCCTATACCTTTGTGCCTATCTATACGCGCTATCGCTCAGGCTCTGAGGCGGGCTACTTAGATGCTGACAAGCTCTATCCAATGTTTATGGGTAATGACCCAGAGGTTGAGCCACTATACTTTGGTAACCTTGCCGATGATGGTGTGTTGGTGGACTACTTCTATCGCTTTAATATCACCGCATCGCGCCTTCGTGAGAACTTCGCTCGCGTAGCTACTGAGTTCCTACGCCGTGGTGGCGATGAGAGCATCCTCAAGGCTGAGGAGTTGCTTGATAGAGGTATTGAGGTGCTACCATCCAAGAAGATTGGCTATACACACAGCAATACTCAGCCATATATCCGTGGCTACTATACCGTGGCTAACTACTACCTTGAGAAGTCTATTGAGGAGCTTGAGGTGGCAAATGCAGAGTTCGCTCAGATGCTCGGCGTTGATACATCGGTGGTGGATAGTGGTGATAAGTTCACATACTTCTATGACCTCTCGGACGCTGCTGCAGAGTATCAGGCATCGGCTATAAACCGAGGCTTGGATGTCGAGGAGGTAAATAAGCACCTCTTGCGTAGTGACGAGCTATTTATGCGTGCCGAGGAGTGCTATGGCAAGGGTGATAAGCTCGCTGCCGAGTATATCAAGATTCGTGGTGAGTGGGTTGCCTACTACCTACAGTATGCTACATACGATAGCTTCTCGATGGTAATTAGCGAGGAGTTGTATAACGCTATGCTCGATATCATCGAGACCTTGGATACCAGCCACATGTTGGCAGGTAGCTTTGAGTGGGTAGCTAACGGTGGCATTGAGGATGCTTTGGTGGAGAATCCTCTCAACTTCGATGCCCTTGTAAGTTGCTATCTTGAGGCTATAAGCCGACTCACACCAGGAGATATTGATGATCCTGCTATGGCACTCGTTGAGGGTCATATATGCAACCTCTTTGAGGTATATGATGGCCTTCCACTAAGCCGCATTGTAGCGGGCAGAAGCGCACATGCTGAGTATGCCTACGACCTTGAGGATTTCCTATCTCAGGATGCCCAGTATCAGATTTTGCAGATTTACGGAAAAGTTCAGTAACGACAAAAATTAAAAATATATAACATGGAAAAGATTGTTTTGTACAACACGCTCACTCGTCGTAAGGAGACATTTGAGCCTATCAACCCAGAGCATGTGGGTATGTATGTTTGTGGTCCAACAGTTTATGGCGATCCACACTTGGGTCATGCACGCCCTGCTGTAACCTTTGATCTATTGTTCCGCTACTTGCAGTCGTTGGGCTACAAGGTGCGCTATGTTCGTAATATCACAGATGTAGGCCACTTGGAGCAGGATGCTGACGATGGTGAGGATAAGATTGCAAAGAAGGCACGCTTGGAGCAGTTGGAGCCTATGGAGATTGCACACTACTATACAGAGCGTTACCACGATGCTATGCGCGAATTGGGCGTTAAGTCTCCATCTATCGAGCCACACGCCTCAGGCCATATCATCGAGCAGATTGAGATGGTTAAGCGCATCCTTGATGCTGGTTATGCCTATGAGTCTAATGGCTCTATCTACTTCGATGTTGAGAAGTATAACAAGGACTTTCACTATGGTCGCCTTTCAGGTCGTAACCTCGACGATATCGTAACCAACACCCGTGAGTTGGATGGTCAGAGCGATAAGCACCACTCATTTGACTTTGCCCTTTGGAAGAAGGCAGCACCTGAGCATATCATGCGTTGGCCATCTCCATGGAGCGATGGTTTCCCAGGCTGGCACATGGAGTGCTCGGCTATGAGTACTAAATATCTCGGTGAGCAGTTCGATATCCACGGTGGTGGTATGGATCTTATGTTCCCACACCACGAGTGTGAGATTGCTCAGTCTACAGCTGCCCTTGGCAAGGACTCAGCACGCTACTGGGTACACAACAATATGATTACTATCAATGGTCAGAAGATGGGTAAGTCGCTCGGTAATTTCATTACCCTTGAGCAGCTCTTTACGGGTAACCACCCAATCCTTGAGCAGGCATACACACCTATGACTATCCGTTTCTTCGTGCTTCAGGCGCACTATCGCTCAACTCTTGACTTCTCGAACGAGGCGTTGCAGGCAGCAGAGAAGGGTCTTGACCGCTTGATGAAGGGTATTGAGACTCTCGCTAAACTTAAGCCAGCAGATAAGTCAACAGCAGATGTTAGCGAGTTGGAGCGTCGTTGCAAGGAGGCTATGGCAGATGATATTAACTCTCCAATGGTTATCTCAGCTCTATTTGACTGGGTGCGTATTATCAACCAGGCAGCTGAGGGCGGTCAGTCATTCACAGCAGAGGATCTTGAGACCTTGAAGGGCATTGTGAACCGTTATGTTTTCGATATCCTCGGTCTTAGAAATGAGAAGGCTGCCGATGCTGGTGGTAAGGATATGGTATCGCCACTTGTTGACATGCTCCTCAATATGCGTATGGAGGCTAAGGCAAACAAGGATTGGGCTACATCAGATAAGATTCGCGATAACCTAACCGCAATAGGTATCAGAGTAAAGGACCGTAAGGATGGTTTTGATTGGGAAATTGAATAGTTAATGGTTAACACAGACCAAATAAATGAACTAAAGGCTCGTGTGGCAAAGCTCTCGGCATCGATAGATGTCGAGCAGCGCCGCATAGATCTGCAGAATGAGCAGGAGCGTACCGAGGAGCCCAACTTCTGGGATAATCCCGACGAGGCGCGTAAGCAACTTAAAAAGGTTGCAGATATAAAGGCTACGATAGATGATTACGAGGCTGCGGTGCGTATTGTTGCGGACCTTGACCTACTTCCCGATTTTGTTGCTGAGGGTGTTCTTACTGAGACAGAGGCAGAGACCCAATACAGCGAGGCGGTGGAGATAATTGAGAAGATGGAGCTTAAGCAGATGCTTTCGGGTAAGGAGGATAAGCTTGGCGCTATCATGGATATCAACGCTGGCGCTGGAGGTACAGAGGCGTTGGATTGGGCGCAGATGCTCATGCGTATGTATACCCGCTGGGGTGAGGCACATGGCTATACGGTCAAGGTGGCGAACTATCAGGCAGGTGACGAGGTGGGCGTTAAGTCGTGCACCTTGGAGTTTGAGGGTGAGTATGCCTACGGCTACCTACGCAGTGAGAGTGGTGTACATCGTATGGTGCGTCTATCTCCATTCAATGCAAATAATAAGCGTCAGACAACCTTTGCCTCGGTATTTATCTCACCTGCGGTAGATGACTCTATCGAGATTAACATCTCGCCAGCAGATATCGAGTGGGATACCTTCCGTTCAAGTGGCGCGGGAGGTCAGAATGTCAATAAGGTGGAGACAGCGGTGCGTCTGCGTTATCATGGTAAGGATGCCGAGACGGGTGAGCCTGTAGAGTTCCTCATCGAAAATATGGAGACACGCTCGCAGCTCAATAACCGCGAGAATGCTATGCGTATTCTTCGCTCGAAACTCTACCAGCGTGAGTTGGACAAGCGTATGGCTACGCAGCAGGCCTTGGAGGCTACGAAGAAGCGTATCGAGTGGGGCTCGCAGATACGAAGCTATGTCTTTGATGATAGACGCGTTAAGGATCACCGTACGGGTTATCAAACCTCGAATGTCGAGGCTGTGATGGATGGTGATATTGATGGCTTTATCAAGGAGTACTTATTACAGTTTTAGATGCTAAGAACACTATACATATCAATATTGTTTGTTGTGCTATCGCTTATCCCGCTATCGGCACAGGAGGTGTTGGTGGGAGCTACCGACACGGAGAGCTATATGCCATCGCTACGCGATAAGCGTGTAGCGGTGTTAGCAAATCATACTGCGATGTATAGCGCCGAGGAGCATCTTGTTGATATGTTGCATCGCGAGGGTGTAAACCTTGTCGGTATCTTTGCCCCGGAGCATGGCTTTCGTGGTAAGGTAGAGGCTGGACTTAAGGTTAACAACTCGGTGGATGAGGCTACGGGAGTGGCTATATTGTCGCTCTACAATGGTAACACACAACGACCTTCGGATGAGGTGATGCGCTCGTTCGATGTACTTGTCGTAGATATGCAGGATGTAGGACTTAGATTCTATACCTATTATATATCTATGCTCCGCATGATTGATGCGTGTGCCGATTTTGGTGTTACGGTTATAGTGCTTGATAGACCCAATCCCAATGGCCACTATGTTGATGGCCCGATACTCGATATGAAGTATAAGTCGGGTGTAGGGTGGCTGCCAATACCCGTTGTACATGGACTTACCATGGGTGAGATAGCTCTAATGTCTATAGGTGAGGGCTGGGCAAAGAGGGCTGATTTGGAGGTCGTACCTTGTCGTAACTATAATCATAGTACGCACTACGAACTACCTATAGCACCGTCGCCAAACCTGCCTACGCAGCACTCCATATATTTGTATCCATCTACATGTTTGTTTGAGGGTACTGTGGTAAGCATGGGACGCGGTACTGATGCACCATTTGAGATATATGGCCACCCTGAGCTTGAAGCAAGAGAGTTTAGCTTTGTGCCGCAGCCAAATGAGGGCTCTAAGAACCCTCCACACAATGGAAAACTATGCTATGGTGTAGATTTGCGCGGTGTGGCCAATGAGAAGATATGGCGTGAGGGTCTCGATTTGAGTTATGTAATTGATGCTTATCAGGACCTCGATATGGGAGAAAAGTTTTTTACGCCTATGTTCGAAAAACTTATTGGTGTTGAGTATGTCCGCAAGATGATTATCGAGGGATGCTCGGCAGAAGATATAGAGAGCATGTGGCAAAATGAGTTGGAAAAGTATAAGATTTTGCGCCGTAAGTATTTGATATATAATGAATAGATAAAATAGATTGTTATGGGATTTTTTGATCTTTTTAAGCGTAAGAAGAGTGTAGAACCAAAGGTGGAGAGCGTAGAGGCTCCTGTTGTAGAGTCTACACCTGTAGTTGAAGAACCTAAGGTTGAGGAGCCACAACCAGCTGCTGGGGTAGTGATCGAGGAGTCAGCGGTTGTTGAGCCAGAGCCTACCACTGAGCCGGTAGCTGTTGAGTCAGAGCCTACAGCAGAGTCTGTTTTAGAGCCAGTAGCTGTTCCTGCACCAGAGCCAACACCAGCCCCAGTTGCTGAGGAGGAGTATGAGGATGAGGTTGTTGATGTTGAGGCTGAGCGTAAGGAGTTGGAAGAGGGCTTGGGTAAGACTAAGGAGGGCTTCTTTGGTCGTCTTAAGCGAGCTATTGCAGGTCGCTCAACTGTTGATGCAGATGTCTTGGATGATCTTGAGGAGGTGCTTATCACATCGGATGTGGGCGTTGAGACTACTGTGAAGATTATCGAGGCTATTGAGAAGCGTGTTGCGCGTGATAAGTATATGAACACCTCTGAGCTT
>JAFYRL010000088.1 GCA_017546975.1 Alistipes sp. | reverse complement strand
GTAGCCCCTCCGAGGATAATTTTTTATATTCTCCTTTATCCCGAAATTGGCATATTATATTTTGCTAATTGCTCATTATCAGTGTTTTATGCGGCTATATTATATCCTATAATATCCTCTATTGGTATATCTTGGTATATTCATTTTCGCCAAAATTCGCCAAAAAAACGTCCACTTCGCCAAAATTCGCCAAAAAATTTCTACCTTTGCCGACACGAAGATAAGCATAATCTTCGTATTGTGCAAACTTTTGGGGATATGGCTAATGTTACATTTTCTCTTTCGACTAAAAAAGATGGTCGTAAGAAACAGATTATGGTGCGCTTTACACACGCTAAGATAAACCTGCGTGCTAAGTCAGGGCTATTTATCGAAGAGGTATATTGGGACGAGGTGTTGCAGTCAGTAGCGATACCCAAACCTCGACTATTCACTGATGAGATAATTGCGACTATTAAAGAACTGCGTGAACTCGACGCACAACTAAGGGAGCTACGCATTCGTATTGAAGATGCCTTTACCAACGCCCCCTCTGCTCCTCAGTATAACAAAGAGTGGCTTAAACAGATCATCTCTGGAGAGGCAGACAAACCTTTGTTCTTGGATAATATGTCTTTTTTTGAGGCATGGGATACCTTCATTAATACCAAGAAGGTGAGTGATGCTCGAAAGAAGATGTATATTGTTGTGCGCAATATGCTCCATCGCTACGAGGAAGTGCGTAGAATGACTGATAAACGTTTTGCACTATCGCTTAACGACTTCTCTACGCTCCTCCTTGCCGACTTTGAGTCGTTCCTATGGCAAGAGGAAAAATACGCGAAGTTATATCCAGATTTATATACGGGAGTGCGTATAAATAACACTACAGGAGGGGTGCGTAGAGGACAGAACACAATATCCTGTAGGCTCAAGGTATTTCGCACTTTTTTCTATTGGGCCATTGATAACAACCTTGCTACATCTTCACCCTTTAAGAAATATAAGATTAAGCCTGAGGTGTATGGCAGACCTATATATATAAATAAGGAGGAGCGAGATATGCTTTATCATCATAAGATGAGCAAACCTTATTTGGAGCTTGCTCGTGATATGTTTATCCTCCAAGCCTGTATCGGCTGTCGTGTGAGCGATCTGCTTTCACTTACTCGCAAGAATATCATTGATGATGCTATAGAGTATATCGCCGAAAAAACATCTGATGATAGGTCAGATGTCATTCGTGTGCCTCTCAATAGTATAGCAAAGGAAATTATTGCACGCTACAAAGATAAGAACCGTGACTCACTATTACCATTCTTGTCTGACCAAAAGTACAATAAGTATATTAAGAAATGCTTTGAGGAAACTGGCATAACACGCATGGTTACTATCCCTGACTCAAAGACTGGCAAAAACAAACAAGTCCGTATATGCGATTATGTAGCATCGCACATGGCGCGTAAAACTTTTATCGGTATCTTATACAAACAAGTTCAAGACCCTAACCTCATCGGAGCCTTATCGGGGCATAAGGAGAATAGCGATGCTTTTTTGCATTACCGAGATATCGATGAAGACCTCAAGCGTAAGACCGTTAGCCTACTTGAGTAACTGCACCACAGCATCCACCTCCTGTGGGGAGCTGTCCTCGTCTATGATGTCGAGGATATCTAAATAGTCGTTCATAGCTCAGTTGGTTACAAGATCACACCAATAGGGAGAGGCGCAATACCTCTCCCATATTATTTATTCTTCATACGGAAATACGCCCATACCTTGTCGTTACCATCCCAGTCCTCGTCTTGAAACCAAAACTTAACTGCGCTCTTGATGATAGCATCTTCCGCCTCCTGCTCGGTTGCGAATAGCTCGCGCATCCAGCAGATATAGTCGTGCCATTGCGCATTCAAAGCTACATAGAAATCGCAAGGCGTAACCTCCGATGGCAATGTAGACTTGTAGTTAGTCATCACAGCATTTGTCTGCTCTCTGTTCCAGTGTTCGCCTCGATGTGTGCGACCATCCTTGTCTTTGTGATACATCTGCTCTACTTGCCACTTAGCGTATTCTCGGTCAAAATGCTTGCCGTAGAATACCTCGTGCGTATCTCGCATAAATTGCCAATAACGCTCTGGGTGCGGATGGCTCATTTCCTCCAGCAACTCATCTGTAAGCTCAAGGATTTTGTTCATCTTGGCATCATCGCCCTTTATTTTGTCGATGTTACCCTTTATCAATTCCCAATATCTCATAGTCGTATGTGTTTAATTATCCACAATTTTTACACCCCTTAAAATTTGCTACAGGGTGGTATTTCATTTTTTTAATTCGTGGTCTTGTTTTCTCGCGGATAGCAACACTTACCGCTTGTTCCTCCACAATGCTCTGCTTCTTTGCCATAGTTTATCATTTGCTTTAGATAACAGCTCTAATGGTATGGCGATCCAATTAGATAGGTATGCCATAAAAAAGGATAGAGCAATAACCTCAAATATGTTGTAACCGTAATATAGTAGTATTACTACTGTCCCCCAGAAAACACTACACATAGGACATCGTGCAATCTCGCCTATAACGGTGTACACCTTGTCGATAAACCCAAGGTGGTGTGCTACGAGGATAACGCACATCGAGGTTATTGCCACTATCCACAACATTACGCCTGTGCAGTTACTGTTAGCGTAATAGGTGTCTCGCTAACGAAGTTGCGAGAGCAGTTGTGACAAGCTGCTGCCACAATCTCGTTCACGCTTGCGCCCGCAGTAATAGTTACGGCTGGGTCACCCGCAAAGAAGAACGGAATTGTGAACACTTGATTGAGTGGCTGCTGCTTCGTGCAGCAAGAGCCATCACAAGGTGTGTAGGAGATAATGCCCTGCACCCTCACCGATGCCACATACTGATTTGTGCCAACCTCCGATACTCCAATCAAGGAAAACTGGGGAACGAACACAGGCGTGTTGTCAGCGCAGGTCTTATTGCAAAGACGCTGCGTGATGTTCACCTCTACATAGTAGGGCGAAGCAACCGACCCTGCTGCGAGTGTAGCGGTAATGACCGCTGACGGAATTTTGTTGTTGCAACTCATAAATAATAAGGTGTTATTAGCCCTCTACTACTTCTTCCCTTCTGCGCCGAGAGCCGTTGGCTCAGATGTATTGTCAACCTCCACAATTGGAGGATATAGTGCGGTTAAGACTATTTGCAACTGCTGTTTAATAGCATCCATCTCTGATGCTATACCAACCAATATCTCGTTGTTTACCTGCTCCCCTTGTAATATCTGCTCGAATATTGTCTTCGGTTGTCTATTGTCTGCCATATCACGCTATTTTATAAAGTTTCTGACTATTGGATTACTTCCAAACTTATTTACAATCTCTGCGAATTTCTTAGCTGTTACAAGCACCCCAGCCTCGTAGTTCTGCTTGACAAAGTTGTATGCTGCTTGCGATGCCTCTTGTGCCTCCGCCTCGTTTTCGGCATATAGGTAAATCTCTATTTTGTGTGGTTTCATAGATGATTATTATGGTAATGGTGGTACATTCGCTGGTGGTGTAGCTACTACTGGTGCTTGACCTCCGCGAAGTGCTTGTATCATATTGATGCCCTCGACAATGCTATCCTTATGCTCTCCGAGCCATCCAAAGATGCCTTCTGCGCTGCTCTTGAACTTATCAAAGCCCGATGGTGGCATAACATCTGTGTCGGGGAGGTTAATATCCGAGGCTATAAAGTCGTAGAGCTTTTGCGCCTCCTCTACATTGTTGCCACAGGCTGCCAAGCACGACATCTTCAATGCTATTTTGGAGGTTGGTCGTATCTGCGCCAAGTCTATAGGTGTATTTCTGCCAAACATATTACTCAGCTTTTAAGTTAAGGGAGGATGGAGTACCCACCCTCCCGAATGGTGCTTAACCCTCGCAAGTGTCGCAACCGCAAGGCTGTGGCGAACTGTAACGCTGTACGCGCACGAAGCCTACATTGCCAACTGCGGCATTGAGAGGATTATTAGCTGCGATAGCTGCTGCATTCGCATTGCTGAATGCCCCTGCACCAGTCTGCACATCAACATACTGCAATGTCGATGGGGTGTTCTTATTCTCCCAATTAGCCCTACGCTCGTTCTCTCGCAATGTGAACTCAGATAGCTTGTCAATCACACGCTCGTTACCGCGAGAGCGAGCCTTAGATGCAGCGTTCACACCCAAGCCGATAGCTACGGCGACAGCAAGACCTACGCCACCAAGTACAACGGCAGTGATTGATGCACCCTGCAAAGCATTGCGCTGTTTGTGCAGAGGATAGCCACAGTCGTAGCCGTAGTTTCTGCGATTCTCCCACATCGCGAAATCGCCCTTAGTCATATACTCCATTTCAGCCATAATAAAAAAGGTATTAGTGTTGTGGAAAGCACTATTACTTTCCTATGGCAAAGGTGCTACAAGGTTGTAGGAATAACGACTTACGATTTCCGCATCTTCGGCAACGATTTCCGAAAAAACGGAAGTG
>JAFYRL010000087.1 GCA_017546975.1 Alistipes sp. | reverse complement strand
TCTGCTGAGAGGAACAAACCTGTAGACTCAACTACATACTCTGCCTCTACCTCGTTCCACTTCAACTGTGCTGGATCCTTCTCTGCAGTTACGCGGATCTCGTTGCCGTTAACGATAAGAACATTCTTCTCCTCGCTATAGTCTACAGTACCATCGAACTTACCGTGCATAGTATCGTACTTAAGCATGTATGCCAAGTAGTCTACTGGGCAAAGGTCATTGATACCTACAACCTGGAACTTCTCAGGCTGTGCGCAAGCTGCACGGAAAACCATACGGCCGATACGACCGAAACCGTTAATACCAATCTTAATCTGTGACATAATATTCTTTTTTATTTTAGTTAATGAATTATATTCTTCTGTTTCAACCCACAAATTTATCATTTTTTACTCGATAAAACAAGAAAAAAACGATTTTTTTTCAGAGACCATTACAACCTGATAACCACCGCAAAAGAGTAAATTACCACAGGTTACCGACCTACTAAAACAATTCTCGCTGCGATAGTTGGATTACTTCACCTCTTCAAAATCCACATAATCCGATGAGTCAACACTACTCTTGCTCTGTGTTGTAGTGGTCTGCTTAGGTGCCTGCTGCGCCTTGCGAGCATCTGCCTGAGCCTGCATCTGACGCACTAACTCTTCAAGAGTCATGCCGTTAGCGCCACCCATATTTGAGAAACCGCCCATGTTCGAGAAGCCTCCCATATTTGTAAAGCCGCCCATACCGCCAAAGTTATTACCTGTCTGATGCATCTGCTCCTCAACCTTTTTCTGCATCTTGCGGAAGCGGAAAAATACAAAGGCCAGACCGAGCAACGCAACACCCACGATGATAAGCAAGAGCCAGCCCACCCAACGAAGCACAAATGGGGCAAAGATTGCAATTAGCACCAATAATAGACAGAACTTTGGGTTACGCTCAATAAATGCAAGCAAGCCGTAAAAAAATATCTTCAAATATCCCATAATATCACAATGTTTATAGTTTTACCTTATATATAAAAATAACGCGCAAAGGTAACAAATATTTTTTAAAGGGAAAACTGAAAACTGAAAACTGAAAAGTTTGGTATGCTTCGCATACAAACTGAAAACTCAAAACTGAAAACTGAAAGGTGTGGTATGCTTCGCATAAGTTTTATAAATATGCGTCGCAGACACCAGACCTTTCAGTTTTCAGTTAAAACAACTCACAAGAAATTACTTGCACATGTAACCATAAATGTCTGCGACAACGAAACAAGCCTCCCTTTGTCAGCGTTGCGATTAAGGCGAGAGCAGAACAAGTTTTACTTGTTGTGCCGAGCCGCAGCAACGAAAAGGAGCGTAGCGACAAAAGCCTCCCTTTGCCAAAGGGAGGTTTGGAGGGGATGTAAATATAAGTGGTTCACCACCACTATATTAAGGGTTAAAAAGAAAAGCCCTCCCAAGCGGGAAGGCTTTACATATATGATAAGTCTCGGTTACCCGATTACTTCTTCATATAACCCTTAATATAGTGGTGGTGGCTACCATAGCGGTTGAACGCTGCCTCATCGAGTGCCTCCTGTGCTGATGGGTGAGCAACAGAGATGATAAGACGTGCGCGCTCCTGAAGGCTCTTGCCGTAGAGATCAACAGCACCATTCTCTGTTACAAACCAGTGGATGTGGTTACGAGTAGTAACAACACCTGCACCCTCAGTTAGAGCGTCAGAGATCTTTGATACACCCTTGTTAGTGATAGATGGCATAGCGATGATAGCCTTACCACCCTTAGAGAGTGATGCACCATAGATGAAGTCAACCTGACCACCTACACCTGAGTAGAACTTACGACCGAGAGAGTCAGCGCATACCTGACCTGTAAGGTCTACCTGAAGTGCTGAGTTGATAGCTGTAACCTTATCGTTCTTAGAGATTACGAATGGATCGTTAGTATAGCCTACATCCATCATAAGTACGCCTGGGTTGTCATCGATGAAGTCGTAAACCTTCTGTGAACCCATAAGGAATGTAGATACCATCTTACCCTTATCAATGTTCTTCAATGCGCCGTTGATTACGCCCTTCTCAACAAGTGGAAGTACGCCATCAGCGAACATCTCGGTGTGAACACCAAGGTTCTTGTGGTTACCAAGCTGTGCAAGTACAGCGTTAGGAATAGCGCCGATACCCATCTGAAGTGTTGCACCATCCTCGATAAGGCCTGCACAGAGGTTACCGATCTTTGTCTCAACCTCATCTGGAGCAGTGAAGTGAGCCTCCTCAAGTGGCTGGTCATCCTCAACGAAGAACTCGATGCGTGAGCTGTGAATCATAGCGTCACCAAATGAGCGTGGTACATACTTGTTAACCACAGCGATAACATGGTCAGCGCACTCTACAGCTGCCAAAGTAGCATCTACAGATGTACCCAAAGATACATAGCCGTGCTTATCTGGACGAGATACCTGAATCATCGCTACATTACATGGCACAGCGCCAGAACGATATAGCTTCTGAGTCTCAGAGAGGAAGATTGGAATATAATCCGCGAAACCACTCTGTGTCACCTTGCGGACATTACCGCCCACGAAGAATGAGTCGAGCTGGAATACGCCCTCAAACTCTGGATCTGCATAAGGTGCAGGACCCTCAGTGTGAAGGTGGTGGATGTGTACATCCTTAAGCTCACCTGAACGACCACGCTCGCACATAGCCTTGATAAGGCACTGAGGAGCTGATGCTACTGAACTAAGGTGAATATGGTCACCTGACTTAATACACTTTACAGCCTCTTCGGCAGTAGTAAACTTAATGTTGTTCATTTCTTTAAGTTTTATTTTAGGTAATTGTTGAAAATTTCCTTATTTGTAATTACGACAGTGATTAGCGGCATGCTATTTTGATGTCAGAATGGTGCAGATACAACGCTCGGCAAAAATTGGCTGCGATGGGCTGTACTAGGGCGTACTGCCCATTGCAGACATATTTTGTTAGC
>JAFYRL010000086.1 GCA_017546975.1 Alistipes sp. | reverse complement strand
ACATCCGCACCTCACACCTCCCTGTCGATATAATAAAGCTATATATCCGTAAGGCCCGCGAATCCTTCAAGACACGCACGGTTGAGCCGATGTAGGGATAAAGCCCGCTTCGCTAGAGCCATCATTTTGCACAACAAAAAAAGCAGCCCTTTTGGACTGCTTTTCTGTTGAGCGGAAAACGAGACTCGAACTCGCGACCCCAACCTTGGCAAGGTTGTGCTCTACCAACTGAGCTATTTCCGCAAAATACTACTACTTACGACTACAACCTTTCGATTGCGGGTGCAAAGGTATACATTATTTTTTAATCTGCAAATTTTTTCGCAACAATATTGAAAAAATATTATTTCAACAAAATAAAAATCTCCCTAATGGCTCGATATAGAGCATAAAAGTTTAACTTTGCATAAGTTAAAACAGTATGATTTATGGCACACTTTCAATTTAAGATTAAACTACGAGGCATCAGCAAGCCACCTGTATGGCGCAGGATTGATGTTCCTGAGCAAGCAACATTTGAAGTTTTTAGCCAAATCATACAAGATGTATTTCAATGGTTTGGGCATCATCTATGGCATTTTACTCCTGGCGGCTACGGCACTAGACCAATTATTTCTACGCCATTAGATATTGAGTTTATGGACTCTCCAGATTTAGATGCAAGAACAACACGACTAGGTGACATCTTTCATCAGGAGGGCGACAAGTATGTATACATATACGACTTTGGCGATGACTTCATTCACGACATTATCTTAGAGAAGATTACCACTGAAGAGTCAAACAAGGTGTATCTTCGCAAGGCTGTAGGCGCAACACCGCTCGAAGATAATGGGGGCATCATGGGACACGAGCAGATGAAAAAGGCTTTTGCAGACCATAAAAGCAAGGAGTATCGTGAATATTGCTCCATGTTAGGTTTAGAGCTGGGCGAAGATTGGGACTTCAATGACCCAGAGATAAGTTGCGGTGAGATTGGAGAGATTGAAATAGAGACTATAATCTCCTGAAGACATAGGTGTCACACCCTTAATTTACAGTCGTTTATGGAATTCGTTGCGTTTGGTAAGCAGAGCGGGCCTTCGATAATGTTAATACCAGGATTAGGAGTTTCGTATGAGGTATTTCTTCCTCTTATCGAACTTCTAAAGTGGCGTTATAATATTATTGCTGTGCAGGTTGATGGCTTCACTCTTGGCAAGCACACCGCTTTTACATCCATAGACGACCAGGCGCGACAAATAATAGAGCATATAGAGCAGAACTATGGAGGTAGCATAGAGTGCATCTATGGGTTATCATTAGGGGGCAAGATTCTCTCACGCGTAATGGAGCGCAACGAGGTGGTCATCAAGCACGCCATAATGGATGCTGCACCACTGCTTGCCCTACCCCGCTGGTTAGTAAATCCGTTACGCCATCTACAGGCTACAAATGTATGGAGTTGCTACCACCACAGAGCCTTTTGGAGTTGGTGTTTTCGTTCCCACTACTTCGACACGCTGCTTGATGAGTGTCACAAGGTATATCCATACGGCGGAAGGCGCGCTGTATTAGATGGTTACAAATCAGTATATACTAGCTCTTTGGCAAGCATTCACGGTGAAGATATTCACTATTGGCACGGCACGAAGGAGGCCTTTGTTGCCCGACCTATGGTTAAGCATCTACTAAAGCTACACCCCACAGCGCATATTGAGGTCTTTGCGAAACTCAACCACGGTGAGCTACTCATTGAGAGACCCGAAGAGGTAGCAAGGCGCATAACACAAATTATAGAGAACCATTAACATTAAGATATGAACGAAAACAAAATAGTAACCCGTCCCGCAACCGTTGATGACTCCCTCATCATTGCTCGTGTTATAGCCATGGCTATAGGTGATGAGTCGGGACTTAGGAGCTACTGCGGCGAGGAGTATATTGCCGTATTGAACGAGATAGCGCGCGCTGAGGGTACGCAGTACAGCTATCAGAACGCTATTATTGCCGAGTACAACGGCGTTATTGCGGGCGCTATAGTAGGATACAATGGTGCTCAGCTTAGAGAGCTTCGATGTGGCACACTCTCAATAATCGAGGAGTTTACAGGGCACATACCCGACATTGTGGATGAGACAGAGGAGGGGGAGTATTATCTTGACTCTGTGGCAGTGCTACCGAGGTTTCGTGACTTAGGAGTAGGCACTGCGCTGATTACAGCATTTGTGGAGCATGCATTTACAAATGGTGCAGAGCGCGTAGGACTTATCGTAGATAAGGAGAACCCCTATGCCGAGAAGTTATACACCTCACAGGGCTTTGTAGCTGTTGGCGAGCGCATGTTTTTCAATCACGAGATGCGACATCTTCAAAAAGAGAGGTAATATCCTATGCGACGAGTATTTGTAACAGGTGGCGGTCACGGCATTGGACGCGCCATAGTAGAAGCTTTTACTGCTGCGGGGGATAATGTTGCCTTCTGCGACATTGACAGCGAGCGCGGCGAGGAGGTAGCTAAGGCTACAGGAGCACGATTCTATGCCCTTGATGTATGCGATAAAGAGGCATTGGAGAGCGTTATAGATAGGCTTCTCAATGAGTGGGGCGACATTGATATTATTGTAAACAATGTTGGTATTGGAGGTTTTGAGCCTATAACTGAAAGCTCTGTGGAGAACTTCGAGAGGGTCATAAACACCAACCTACGCTCAGCCTTTATAACCTCACGACTACTTGCCATACACCGCGAGAAGATGGGAAACACAAATAGCTACGGCCGCATAGTAAATCTATGCTCGACGCGCTACCTACAGAGCGAGGCGGGAACAGAGGCATACGCCGCATCCAAGGGCGGTATATGGTCACTCACACACGCCTTAGCAATATCGTTAGCGCCATACCACATCACCGTAAACTGCATTGCACCAGGTTGGATAAGTGTCAATGAGGATGAGGTGCTACGACCTGAGGACCATGAGTTTCACCCTTCGGGGCGTGTGGGGCGCGCAGAGGATATTGCAAACTGCTGCATCTTCCTATGTGATGTCAAGAACGACTTTATAAATGGTCAGTGCATAACCATAGACGGCGGCGTGACAAAGAAAATGATATACATTTAACAAGTTATACACCATGAAAAAATCTCTATTTTTAGTTTGTTTCCTTGCCCTTTTGGGCTTTATGGCATGTGAGGAGCCAAGCACAACACCAAACAACAACCAAGACAACACGGAACAGGACAATCCTATACCAGAGCCTGAACCAGAACCAGAGCCTGAACCAGAACCTGACCCTATTCCTGAGCCAGAGCCACTACCAGAGGCAACCTATGAGTTTATTGAGGATCTAAGCACAAGGGTATATACCCTTGAGACAAATGGCCTACGCAACTTCTATGTTTCGTTTAGCAAGGCGAACTCAACAGAGGTGCTATTTATTGACTTCTACGCACCTATCGAGAGCAACCACCTCCCAACAGGCATCTACCCTCTTGGCAACGGTTCTTCGATGACCTGCGCACAGGAGTACACCTACCTAACGCTTGAGACAGACGGCGATCTACTACGCTTTAGCGAGGGCAGCGTAACAGTCATCGCAGACCCTGAGCACGAGTCAGGCTATACATGGTATCGTATTGTTGCACTCTTCACACTTCCAAATGGTGAAACCGTATCGTTGGACTTCAACGGACAGCTAATCCCTGGAAACATGTAGAGATAGCAATTAAAACGGAGTGACCTACACCGCTGTCAAAAAAAAACACTTTGACAACATGGTGTAGGTCACTCTCTATATACATACTAAACCTTACTAAAGAGGCTCCACCCCTCCTCAATATCAGAGATAATAGCTGGCACACCATTCTCGATTTGAGACATGGCTGCAACAATAGGTATCATATCACGAGCAGCGCGTGTATTGACAATCTCATCGGGAGCTATACCCGTACGCGATGAGACAAAGCGCACATACCCCTCAGTAAAGTTCTCCGTAGGAGGGGCATAACGACCAAGCATCTGACGAATGGTACATAGACCATACTTACTGCGATAGCTATCCAACAACACAAACATAGCGCGGTAGCCATAGGCCATGGAGCGAAACTCCTTAAACTCTGTATCGCGGCTTGGAGCAACCTCACCCTCATACTTCACGCGCGACTTACGAATATTTCCTGGATTACAGTTCCTAAGACCTCTACTCATTACCCACCTCCTTCTCAACGCGATACTTCACCCACCTACCGAGCCAAGCAAATAGTGGCGAGCGACTAATAACCGAGGCATTCTCCAAGAAAGACCACAGCTCAACACCACAGACAAAGCCCGTAAAGAGATTGGCAAGGTGCAGGCTCATAAACTCCAACAATACATAATCTATGAGCCACATCATAACTATTGCTATAGCGGTAAACCCCGCCTTTGCCACCGTGCGCCACGCCTTGCGGCTCTCAATCCTCCATTCTCGGCCCTCACGATGCGCCACAGCACGCGAGGCTAAAATACCAGTGATGAAGTCTATAAAAATAAAGATCATCGCAGTGGTGATAAGTGGCATTATGGGACAGAGCAACGCACACAGACTCACCAAAAGAACACTAATATATTTGCACAATATTTCCATCTATAGAGCAGTGATTTAAGGGGTTATCACAAGGGTTATACTCTGGAAAGCTGTCACACTTTGTATTAAGGTACTGGCTTAGGCGATGTGACATGCTCAATGCTGCAGACCTCAAGCGTAGCAGTCGCACTTCATCTACAGGCTCAGCACCATGGTCAAGGCCACAGCGCTCCGCAAGCATAGGCTCAACAATATATCTTGTCCACGCCCCGAGCATAGGGGCAACATACTCCTTCATAAGCTCTGAGTAGCCCCCACTTAGCAGTTTATTATAGAGCGTCTCGCCCACAATAGGGAGTAGGTAACGCGACTCAGCAATGGCGATATCTACCTCCGTCACCATCGAATAGTTATAGTTCTCACCCGCCGCAAAGATGTAGTTTAACAACTCCGACGAGCTAATAATCGTCTTCATACTAACCAATATTTTGAAGGTTATACTTTGTTATTTGCGCCAAGAAGAGCTGCTGATTAGGGTCGCTCTCATCATAGTCTAAGCCATCAGCCTTACGCGCCTCCCACACCTTCATATATATAGGCTTCGAGCGTGTAGGTGGCTGATTGATAATATCTAACGATGAGGCATCTACACCTAAAACTGTTGCTATAACATGGCGTATGGGCTCAAGAATACGCACCTGCTCAGGCAAGATAACCGTATTTAGCGCCACCTCGTACTCATGCAGAATTCTATCTGCCGAGAAGCCTGTACTATAGTCCAAGCCACTGAGCGAGCGAAACCACGAATGTGCCACAACCAAGTCGCTCTCTGCCTGATTATGCAACCTCTGCCAATCACCATCCGAGGATGTATCTATAGGTATAAAGCGAGAGTTATCGCCATCATTATGGTCACGCAGAACGAACAACACCTGACCAGGATTTCCCGCAAATTTCTCCTCAGCAAGGCGCACAACACGCTCGGCAGCAGCCTCATTATCCACAACACTATCAAGCATCATAACACCCGAAAGCTGGAACGAGTTATCTATACGCGAGATGTTCCAACGATTTGTTTTGTAGACTATAGCCGCTGCATCCAAACCTGCGATATATGGCGCTACGCCATAGTGAGAAAACATCGGTTCGTAGCTCTTATAGTGAATAACTGCACGCAGCGTGCCATCATCACATGGTTCAAAAGCGGGATAGAGCGCAAGGGTAACAGCCTCAGAGGCGCGGAAGTTTTGCCAATCATTCGAGATAACAACATGAGCAGAGTCCACAGCAATACGACACTTCGAAGCATCTATATGATAGAGGGATAGGAACGAGTGTCGCTCATCTGTTACAATCTCCAAAAATGCATTGCCAAACATTGCGCCGTCGAGAGCTAATTGTGATATCACCTTTCGAAGTGAGTCACCACCACCATTTGCGCACTCAGCAATATGACTAAGTAGTGGAGAGCTACCATCACAAATAATACCCTTACCAGCGATATAATCAGCCTTATCGTTAATAATACGACGATGTGTCACTGAGCGACGCGCCAGGAGCGAGAGGGCATAGGGAAGCATATTATCATCTCCCCAACTCCACACTTTGCACTCCTCGCTCCGACCACCACCCACCGCCACCGAGCCTAAAAGAGGCTCGGCACGGTTGGCAATGGATGTTATGCGTGTAGAGATCTTACTATCTGACATAACAACATCAATTTATAGGTAAAAAACTCTATGTACTACTCAAATCTTGCAATAACAACCAAGTCCTCATCAAGAATCTCGCAGCCCGCCAAGAATGTAGCACGCTGGCGATTCTCCATCTCATCTGGATTGTACCACATACGCACCTCAGCACTTGGATCATCGTTGGTGTTTACTGCAAGCACCAAGTTTCTACGGTCGGTAAGGAAGCAAGTATATCTGAGGCTCTCATCAAAACCTGGCACCTTCGTAATATTCATATCAATGATAGGTATACCATGATAACATAGCTCACGACGACCATTGGTAATATCGCTATATGCCATATCGTTACCATACTGATCAAGATATGCCTCAAACGCATCATAGATATCTGAGGTAACAAAGAAGGCAAGCTGACCATCCTTCTTGAGGGCACGAAGGCGCGCATCGGCATTCTCCCACATCTTAGCTAAGATATTGGCGATCTCCTCTCTACACCAGCCATTCTCGCTTAGGTCAACCTCTCGACAAGAGTACTTCGATATAAGCTTAATAAAGCCATCAAAGAGGTTGAAGTTACGAGCATCAGTATCGCCAATCCACATCTGCACACGAAGGCTCTCGGCAATGGCTGCACGGAACATCTCTGTCTCAGCCTTCTCAAGCTCACTACCCGTAAGGTCATCAAGACTTACGGTGGCGTTGTTTGTAATTAGCTCGTATACCTGATTGAAGTAATCCGACGCCGAGAAACCAACCTCCGCTTTAACCTTAGTCATAGCAATCTCCTTCTGCTTACGCACCGCTGAGTCACCACCTGTCCAGCCGGCTGAATATGAGCGAAGCACATCACTCTGCGGACTCCATAGCTGGATTGTTGTAGGCATTGGCATGTTGTAGATTGTTCTGATGCCGAGGTCTGCAGCACTCTCGCCCGAAATCATAGGGCGGAAAAAGATAGTCTCAAGATCACGACCAACATAACGCTTAGGCTCCTGAATAATTCCCATAATTGTAAAATTTTAATTGTTAGTAAATTGATTGATAAATAGTTGTTTGGGATAAACCCTAATTAAAAAGTCTTTTGATTGAACGAACATCGCTGTCGTATGCCTGCTTACGAGGCTCCTGACTACTCTCAACAGGCGATGGATCCTCCGTAGGCTTAACAGCCGTAGGTGCTACACCACTCTGAGCCTCCTCAAAGGCCACCATGGAGCGCTCCATGCTATTGTTTGGCAGCGTGTGTGGCGTATAGTTTATATCACTCTCTTCGGGTAGCGTAGCATCACTATTGAGTTCTATACCTATGGCGCGTAGCAACGCCTTAACCCCCACCTTTGTTCGCTCCACGAGGGTCTGCTGCTCAGTTGGCACAACAAGCTCTCCATCAATAGCATCCACCAATCCCTCAGCAATAGCCTCAAGAGGTGAGAGCCAGCGACCTCGGCCACCATTCTCCGACATAAGCTCGGCAATCTGCTCAACACTTCGTCCCGAGCGTGAGGCGTAGACCTCAGCAATACGGCAATCAGTCTGTCGCAACATATCCACCTCGGCCTGAAGCTCCTCGGCATTACCCTCAACCGAGCACAACGAGTTGTGAATAAGGTAGAGCGATGTAGGAGCTATAAGTCGACACCCCTCGCTTGCTGCCTGTGCCACGATAGTCGCCGCCGAGGCTGTATATCCATAACAGCAAGTCGTAATCTTAGCACCCGTGGCACGCAGAGCCTCATAGATAAGCATAGCATCGTTTACATCACCACCCGTAGAGCGAATATTAACACGAATAGAGCTATTTTGAATATCGGCAATACGCGATACGCTCTGCTTGAAACTCTCATAGGTTGTAACTCTGGTTTCGGGCGAGTCGCACTGCCACGACTCCGGAATTCCAATAGTACCCTCAATGTCGATAATCGTTGTATCGACCTCATTCTTAATCTTAATCATCTGGTTCATAGTCATTAGTTTAATCTTTGAAAACGGCATCGTGCGATATAACTCTTCGTATCGTAACTCTCGATAGCATCAAGGCGGAAGAGTGATGAGCTACCCTCAATATTGAGCTTAAAGCGGGAACGAATATTTGCACCAATAGTGGCGGGGTCAAAGAGCTGGGCATACTGCTCTGGGGGTAGGTATATATCTGTTGTTAACAGCTGTCGCGTAGCACACTCCTTAAGTTCGTTGTCATAGTAGCGGTGCAACCCCTCTACCCCATCTCTATCCTCAAAACATAGCGACTCCTGAAACTCCACGCTATGAAACGAGGCTAACGGATAGGCATCCTGGGAGTATGGCGAGGGCCAATTCTCATCTTCGGGTAGAGTTTTGAGGCCATGGTATAGCACGATGCGAGGCTCTAAGACTCCATCCTGAGTAACTATATCGCGATTACCTACGGTAAGCAACTCAGCAGAGGGTGCTGTACCCACAAAATTGGCGTAGGTAGCCGTAGGAGAGAAGACGGGATTTATTAGCCTCTGAACGCTCTGCTTTGTAGCATAGCTCTTAACATTGAAGCGCCAAGTACCAAACTCTTTCTCATCATCGCGATAACCAACAGCTCCATCGGCAGGTTGATAACCGAGTTCTGTGAGCATAAAGCTATCCACAACACACTCACTATACAAGTCATTATCACTGCGTTGTCTGCTTCTCCAATCTACAATATCGCCATTAAAGAAGTCATCATAAGGCTCAATATATATGCTCCGTGACGGGCGGTGGGTGTAGATACATAGATTGAACATATGGACAACGGCATCAATAATCTCTGCATCGCTGAAGTCATGGTTAGCAATATCCTTGAATGTTACCCTATCGCCGTAGCCTACAATACCTCCAAATACCGGCGTTATACTACATCCCGCATGGAGAGTGAGCATCTGCCCAGGCTCGGCACCCTCAAAGTAGATATCGTTAAAGACCTTAGGCGAGGTAGGCGAATATACTTGATATGGTGTTCTTAAGGTAAACTCAACCCTCTGCTCACCGTACTCCTCGACATATCCATTATATAGCGCCCAATCGCCCTGATACTCAGTATATACCGAACTACCTGCTTGCTTTATATAGAGTTTGAGTGCTGACGATGGCGCTTTCTTGAATTGTACCGAGGAGATTTGCCCACTCACAACACCTATATCCGTAATGCGGTAGCTTGCACTAGCATCGTAGTCGAAGATATATAATTTGTAGAGTATACCCGCGATTACGCTATTACGGTTATCTATATGAGGATTTGGCAGAGCAACATCTACATAGCATCCATTTCCGACATAGATATCCGTAAATCCCTGCAGCCATTTTGAGTTCTTGATGCGATACTCCGTCGTATAGTCAAAGTGCAGATCAAAAGCAACGCTTATCTCTCGTCGAGGACGGAATATAGGTCGCTGGTTATCGAAGCTAAAGCAGCCACCAATGGAGAAGGCCTCCGAACAAGGATTACCATTCTCGTCCATCGTTGATGGCGTGACCGTATCGACAAAAGCTCCAATATTTCTGCTCGACTGCGGAATCCATGCATCTACCCTACCCAACGAATCGGCTGTCGCGGTTGTGGAGGTAGAGCGCACAGCTTTGAAGTCCATTGTTGCATAGGCCTCTTCGCTCACGATACTGCGAAATGCACCACTAAACATCAACTTATCAAATAACGGGGAGCTCATAAAGTTACTACGAAGATTGTAACCCTCACCCTCTATCACGCTATTTATAAGAGTCTTAACAGAGATAAACGGATGATATTCTTGCGGAAGTAACGGATAATATACCTCATACAATCCCGTGTTGGCAATATCGGCATATCCGTCATGATGTATAGGCAGATACCTCACTGGGCTATCTCCACTCCATGACTCGGCAATACTTGATAGGTTCATCCTATGTTCAACAACGATATCACTCTCATTGAGCTTCGTAGTTGCCGCCTTATCTGCCCATGTAGCACCACCAGCCCTAAGTTCAATATTGTAAACAGACTCACCGTCACAACACTCCGTAGAGTGATAGGCCACAACACCTGAGAAGAGTACAACGCCGTCAACAATGAGTTCGCCATGGTGGTAATCATCATTGAATGACACCTCAGGATATGCCTGGTTTGCAAAGCCAAAGAGCGTGGAGGTACTGGGCGTAACCTTCACCGCAAGCTTTAGGGTATCGCCCTCGCGCTGCACCTCACAACCTCTAATTCTCCTTAGGTCATAGGCCGGTAGCATAACCTTAGTCGTAGATAAAGGCACCTCGACACCATCAATCATTAGGCGCATTGTGGCACACCTCCTTTCCACACCTCCTCAATATCAAACTCCAACCTACGCAGTTTGCCATGCTCATCGAATGTCACGCCATCCGTAAGAAGCCTCACTTGCTGTGCCTCATCCCCATCACACAGATAGACTACGGGCGATAGGAAAATACCGAGCACCCTATCTATCTCGCTCTGCATCGCACCATGTAGCAACAGACGCCTTAACAACCGCGACTCAACCACACGCCTATACCACCCTAACTCACTCTCCACCTCTTCGGATTTTACTGTAAGATGTCGTTGAACACTCTGCGGAAAGGTATGACACTCAACACCGCCATAGGCATTTACCCACGCAAGCCTACAGGCTGACTCCTCACGCCTTACCACCTTGAAGTTGTGCACAACAGACTCTCCGCCATCACACCTAACTCTAACCACTAAGTTCTCTCCTATTCCGACATTACTTATCGGCACAGCAATCTCACATGGAATACCTTGCGTATAGAAGGTGTAGTTCTTTACTCCTCCAGCATTTGCAGGCTGCAGAAATGTTAGAGTGATAATCTCCGCAGCATATACAGTTAACCTTACGACCTCTCCATTGGCAATAGTTGCACCCTCAACCTTCGAACTTAGCAACTGAGAAGAGCGGTTCGATATATCCTCCCTAAAGTATAACCTTTGCTGTGATGTCTCGCCATTTGCACGAAGCTTAATCATAAATGCATCTTTAGAGATTGTGATTGCCGATGTAGAGTCTGGCAAAGCCCCCGTACCTGCAACCGCACTGCGGATATATGGAGCAATATCCACCTCTGTCGGCCCATTTGCATAGAGCCTCAACCGACCTATAACCCTCTGGGTAATTTGGTCATAAATATCGACCTCAACCTGCTGCTCATCCTCTGCCAACTCCACCTCATAGATGAGAGGTTCACGCCATGATGCACCATTTTTAGGTATTGTTTTGAAATTCATTAGTTAAATAATTTAAGATGTTAGAAAAGAGCGTCAATTCTCCTAATACATCTATCTCAGCAAGCGCTCATAACAGACCAAGCAAGATGTTAATAAAAATGTTTATAAAGTTTTAATATAATTATATTATACACTTATAAACAGATATTTGCAAATGTTGACAACTTAGTACTACTACCGATATCCGTGTTAATAACTAAGTCAAACAATATTGGATTAGGAGGTGTTTGACGATGCAAATATACAACATGAAAAAGCGTTTGTCAAGAGTTTTAATTAAATTTTTTTACATAAATTTTTCACTGTAAATCAAATTATTTAATTATCAACTCTTTAACACCTCTATGATTTTTGAGAAATTTTCGTTATATTTGCGCGATTTAATATAAAAATAGAAATATGGCAGATAATTCTATACTTATTCGCCTTGATGGTCTAAAGCTAAAATACGAGGAGATTGGCCAGAAGTTGACCGACCCAGAGGTTATAGCTGATGTCAAGCAGTTCATCCAGCTCACTAAGGAGTACAAGGAGCTTGAGCCTATTATTGAAACATCTGAGCGTTTCCGCACAGCTATTGCAAACCTTGCCGAGGCAAAGGATATTCTCGCCAACGAGAAGGACGAGGAGTTCCGCGAGATAGCACGCGAGGAGGTTGCGACACTTGAGCCAGCAATCGAGAAGATGGAGGAGGATATTAAGCTTCTCCTTATCCCTAAGGATCCTCAGGATGACAAGAACGCAATCGTTGAGATTCGTGGTGGTACCGGTGGTGATGAGGCTGCAATCTTTGCGGGCGACTTGTTGCGTATGTACACAAAGTACATCGAGTCTAAGGGCTGGCGCTATGAGATTACCTCTGCATCTGAAGGTACAGCAGGTGGTTACAAGGAGGTTGTGCTTAAGGTTACAGGTCAGAGCGTATATGGCACTTTGAAGTATGAGTCTGGTGTACACCGTGTTCAGCGAGTTCCACAGACCGAGACTCAGGGTCGTGTACACACCTCTGCGGCATCTGTAGCTGTTCTTCCAGAGGCCGAGGAGTTCGATATCGAGATCTCTATGAACGATATTCGTAAGGATATCTTCTGTGCATCGGGTCCTGGTGGTCAGTCAGTAAATACCACCTACTCAGCTATTCGTCTTACCCACATTCCAACAGGCATCGTTGTGCAGTGTCAGGACCAGAAGTCACAGCTCAAGAACTTCGATAAGGCGTTTGAGGAGTTGCGTACCCGTGTCTTCAACCTTGAGTACTCTAAGTACCTCGATGAGATTGCGTCAAAGCGTAAGACTATGGTATCTACTGGTGACCGTTCTGCGAAGATTCGTACATACAACTATCCACAGGGCCGTATTACCGATCACCGTATCAACTATACGATTTACAACCTTTCAGCCTTTATGGATGGTGACATTCAGGATGTTATCGACCAGCTTATCGTAGCCGAGAATGCTGAGCGCTTGAAGGAGAGTGAGTTGTAGAGAGAGTGAGAGAGGTATCCTCGAACGGATATAACTATATTATTTATGGAACCATCTCTCGTGGGAGTGGTTCCATTTTTTGTTTTCAAAATGCGTAAATTTCGTATAATTCTCACAATAATAGCCCTTATTAGCACCGTTAATAGTTACGGCGATAGCAAGGAGCGCAGCCAGATGGCAGAGAGTGCAGGTAAGCGCCTTACGGTGAAGGAGTGGAAGACCACCCCTGACGGCAAGAATAGCTGGGTTGACCATATCGAGGTCTACAACGAGAAGGGACAGCTTATCGAGGAGGCAGAGTATGGCGACTATGGTCGTCATCTTACTTGGCGTTCTGAACTTATGTATAACGAGAAGGGACAGCTCGTCAAGGAGATTGTCTACAACGAGCGCAATAAAGTGAGCAAGGTGCGCAAGTTTGAGTACGACAGCAACGGCGTATGCACACGCCGTCTGAACTATAACGCCAACGGCACACTCAACTCATACCGTAAGTTTGAGTATAACTACGAATAGTATGTCTGAATTTGCAACATACCAGAGTCTCAACAGCCTTCCGCTGTGGCAGCAGATGGACACAATCACCCTTGAGGAGATGTGTGCTGTCAAGCTCATGAACCGCATTGACACTAAGTATGTGGCGAGCGAGGCTATGGTAATGGAGCTTCTCAGCATTACTGCACAACACGGCTACCGCGCACAGATTCATGGTGGTGTTATCGCCGCGCGTTACGACACCCGCTATTTTGACACCGAGTCACGAGATATGTATGTCGTGCACCACAACCGTCACCTTAACCGCCAGAAGATACGCACCCGCCACTATGAGGATGGCTCGGCGAGCTATCTAGAGGTCAAGAATAAGGATAACCGTGGCCGCACTAAGAAGAAGCGCATCGAGATACCTGCCGACAACCTTATGGGCTTTGTGGATAATAACGAGGCGCTATCCTTTATCGAGCCACTTGCCCGCTATAATATCAAGAGCCTAACCCCCGCCATTGCCACCCGCTTTGTGCGCATCACCATCGTAAACCCCGAACTTACCGAGCGCATAACCATCGACCTTGACTTGGAGTTTACCGACCTTCGTAGCGGCGCAGTAGGCAAAATCGAGGGCATGTCAATCATTGAGATTAAGCAGGACGGCAACACACAATCAAAGGTCAAGGAGATACTTAACTCACTAAGAGTAAAGCCTATGAGAATAAGTAAGTACTGCCTTGGCACAGCGCTTACGGTCAATGGCATCAAGCGCAACAGAATGATAGAGAAGATACGCCGCATCGAAAAACGCGTAGGACACAATAGTGTAATAGTAACGAACAAGTAAAAAATAAAAGATATGATACGATTTGATAATCTATTGGGCAATCCAGACCTATACGATGCTGAGATTGCTGCACTCACAGGCACAAATCAGGAGGTTGGCGCAACATTCCTCGGTATTCCGCTCTGCGACAGCATCTCTGTGCAGCAGCTATGTTTACAGTTTTTCATCAACTTGCTTGTAACACTCGCCATTGCATGGTGTTTCTACTACCCTAAGAGCCGCAATAAGGAGTTTGCAGTAACCTTTATGCTCTTTGGCTCGGCTGTATTTTTGCTACTGTTCTTTATGAAGAGCGTGGGTGTAGATGTTAGCATCGGCCTTGGTCTCTTTATGATATTTGGCATCATGCGCTACCGTACCGAGATGGTACCTATCCGCGAGATGACCTACCTCTTTATCTCTATTGCCGTAGCGGTTATCAATGGTATCAACCTTATGGTATCGTATGCCGAGCTAGCCCTCGCCAATGGTCTTTTGTTGGGACTTTTGGGAGCTGTTGAGTATGGCATCATGCGTAAGCGCAAGGCTTCGAAACTTGTATGCTACGAGCGCATCGAGCTTATCCGCCCTGACCGCCGCGAGGAGCTTATTACCGACTTGGAGAACCGCCTCGGACACAAGGTGTTGCGTGTTGATGTAGGCAATGTAGACTTCTTGCGCGATGTAGCCTTCCTCAAGGTGCACTACATCCCATCTAAGAATGAGATTCCTATGCATGAGCCTACAATGAAGATTAACGAGAAGAATGCCCTAAATAGCTAATTATGAAAAAAATATATACTTTCATAGCATTATTATTACTTCCTGCTGCACTCCTCAACTCTGCAAATGCCCAGAGCGGTGTTCCAGAGCCATTGGTAAAGGATGTCGTTGAGGATGTACGCGGTCGTTTGGAGGGTGCTATCGAGTGGGGCGTAACCAAGAACTTGTCGTTGGAGGCTGGCGTTGAGGCTCGCCTTAAGGATGACATAGGCTCGTTGGACCGCATCCACACCTTCGTTGGTGCTACATACGACATAGGCAAGTACTTCAAAGTTGGTGGCGACTACATCCTTATCAATATGTACGATAGCAAGGAGAGAGCTTGGGAGAGCAACCGTCATAGAGCTAATATCAATATTGAGGGTGAGTGCGAGGTTGGAGACTTTGAGTTTTCGCTACGCGAGAGAGTACAAGCCACCTTCCGCACCGACTCGGTTAACCGCTACGAGAAGTCAAACCCTGAGGCGATACTCCGTTCTCGCTTTATGGCGTCATATCAGATTCCTCGCTCTCGCTGGTCGCCATACCTACTCTTTGAGCTACACAACACGCTCAATGCACCGAAGCCAGTGGCTAACTTCAAGAGTGACAAATATGAGGTTGAGAACTACATCACCCGCTATCGCGGTGGCGTAGGAGCTAAGTATCGCATCAACCGCCATAACCGTTTAGACTTCTTCTACTACATAGACTTTGACCGCTCATATAATATTGATTACAAAGGTAATAAGGGCGATATCAAGGGCTATCAGTTAGAGCGTGAGCTTCGCCATATCTTCGGCATCAATTATAAATTCAAGATATAACCACTATGCATCGTTGCGTTATCACCATACTCGCTATACTCTGCACCATGGAGGCTTATGCCTATAAGCCACTCTATGTTGTTGGTGGTGAGGTTATGGATAACATCGAGCATATACCACATGAGGATATCGAGAGAATAGACAACCTCCCTGCCAATGAAGAGACCATAGCCAAGTGGGGCATGGGGGCCTCCGAAGGCGTTATCCTTGTCACCCTACGCTACGACAAGCGAGCAACATTTAGCTACGAGGGCTTCGACAACTTCACGGAATACCTCGCCTCAACGGTTAATTGGAACGACACCATGACCGCCGAGCGCATATCTCTCCGCATCATGGTGGATAGCTCAGGTAGAGCAACTATTAACGAGGTTATATCCTCCACTTCGAAGCAATTTCTTAAGCGCGTAACCCGCGCAATAGAGTCTGCACCTCTATGGAGTCCTGCCGAGCGCAATGGCGTTACTATAGAGAGCCTACACCTTGTTAACCTACAACTACCCAAGGGTAAGAGCATGCCTAAGGAGATAGGCATAATAATACGATGACAGGAGCACTAAACATATTCACCTCGTCACACGAGAGTCTTACGCTATACGACCTTATGCGTATGGTGCGTGGCAGTGTGGAGAGTCGTTTTAGTGACCCTGTATGGATAAGTGCCGAGATTTCAGAGCTTAAACTCAACCGCTCGGGCCACTGCTACCTCAACCTTGTGGAGAAGGGTTCAACAGATGGAGCACCCCGCGCCGAAGCACGCGCAATGATATGGCGTTCGTCATACTTAGCTATCGCCTCATCATTTGAGAGTGCCACAGGCACACCTCTAAGCGCTGGTATAAAGGTCTTGGTGCGCGTTGTTGTCACCTTCCATGAGATATATGGTCTTTCGCTACAAATTATAGATATTGACCCTAGCTACACCCTCGGCGAGGTGGAGCGTCGTCGTCGTGAGACCATAGCACGCCTTCAAGAAGATGGCGTATGGGATATGAATAGGGAGCTGGAGTTATCGCGCCCTACCCTTCGCATCGCCATTATATCGAGTGCTACAGCAGCAGGCTACCGCGACTTTATGCAGGAGATCGGCCGCTGCAACTACCGCTTCAAGATAACCCTCTTCGAGAGCCTTATGCAGGGTGATGGTGGCGAGAATAGCGTTATCAACGCCCTGGGCGCCATCGCAGATAGAGAGGAGGAGTTCGATGTTGTCGCTATCATCCGTGGCGGTGGCTCCACCAGCGACCTCGCCCTCTTCGACTCCTACCGCATAGCCTCACACATAGCACAGTTTCCACTACCTGTAGTTACGGGTATTGGTCACGACAAGGATGTTTCGGTTGCCGATATGGTTGCCCACACCTCATGTAAGACTCCAACGGCTGTAGCGACACTCTTTATGGAGCTTGCCGACCAGGAGATGAACTACATCGCTGCACTCGCTGCCGAGATAAAGCTTATTGCAGAGCGCAACCTTGCAAATGAAAACCTACGCATTGTGCGCTATAGCGGGGATATATCCCGCCTCGCATTGGAGTATCTTCAGAGAGAGGAGCATAGTGTGCAGTTGCTAAAACACGAATTATTCACCGAGGCTAAAAGCCGTATAAACAATGAGTTACAACGCATAGAGCGTGCCGAGGCTATTGTTGAGAGCCACTCGGTAGAGAATATCCTACAGCTTGGCTTTGCACTACTACGCAGCGGCACACATTCTATTCGCCGAACAAGCGATGTCAGCATAGGAGAGAGCATCAACATAGAGCTATATGACGGCAGCATAAGTGCCGAGATTAAAGATATAAACACCACAAAGAACAATGGCTAAGAGAATATCAAAGAGCAAATTAAGTTATACAGATGCCGTCGCAGAGTTGGAGGGTATCCTTCAGCGATTGCGCTCTGGCGAACTTGGCATTGATGAGCTTACAACATCGGTTAAGCGCGCTAAGGAGCTTATCGAGATATGTAAGGCAGAGCTTACCGAGACAAAAACAGAGCTCGATAAGATTATAAACGATACGGAGGAGTAGCATGAAGAGGCTTATTCGCTGGTTGTTGAACCATATACCGCGTCGCTGGTTACAGCGCATGGCAAGCTGGGCAGTACCCATTGTTGGTCTTGCCTATAAAGGTCGTGGCAGAGAGTGTCCAATATGTGGCTCTCACTACCGCCGCTTTATGCCATACGGCTATGTCACCTCACGCGAAGATGCCCTATGCCCACACTGCCTATCCTTAGAGCGTCACCGCATGATATGGCTGTGGCTTAGAGAGTGTAGCACCCTCTTCGATAGTCGCCCCAGCCTACTGCATATAGCCCCTGAGGTATCTCTTATGCGCCACTTCAAACGCCTATATAGAGGAACCGAGAACTACATAACTGCCGATTTAGAGTCGCCACTTGCAGATATGCACTTCGATGTTCAGGATATACCCCTAAAGGATTGCTCTGTGGATGTTGTTATATGCAACCATCTTATGGAGCATGTCGAGGATGATAGACGCGCCATGTCGGAGCTATACCGCATACTTAAACCTGGAGGCTGGGGCATCGTCCTTGTTCCCGAGGATAGGTCACGCGCTACAACCTTTGAGGATGACAGCATCACCAATCCTGAAGAGCGCACCCGCATCTTCGGGCAGTATGACCACCGCCGCATCTATGGCAGGGACTACGACACACGCCTAACAAAAGCAGGCTTTCGTGTTGAGCGCATCAGCTACACAACACGACTTAACGATACACAACTAAGACTTTACGCCATTGGCAATGATGACCTTGTTATAATTCACAAAGATTGATTACTATGTCACTAAATAGATATACTGAATTTCGCAATCTCATCGCCTCGCAGTACTCCGTGACTACACAAGAGATGGTTGACCGCGCTATTCTCTTTGCCGCGGAGCGTATGGCAGATGTTACACGCTATGATGGCTCTCCGATGCTTGACCACGATATAGGCGTTGCCCGTATCGTTGCTGAGGAGATAGGCCTTGGACGTAACTCGATTGTAGGTTCTATCATCCACGATGTAGTGCGCATAGCCGTGCAGGATCACCCCGAAGATGTGGAGGTGCTATCTATGCTCATACGCCAAGAGTTCAGCGATGAGGTATTAGGTATCACATTGGCGTTAAGCAAGATATCCAACATAAAACTTAAGCGCTCCAAGGAGCAGGCTTCGGACTTTAGAGATATGATTGTATCCTACTCCGAGGACCCTCGCGTCATACTCATCAAGCTCGCTGATCGTCTTGAAGTGATGCGTACGCTCGACATCTTCCCCGAGAAGAAGCGCCTTGCCAAGAGTTGGGAGAGCCTTAACCTATATGCCGAGATAGCCCATAAACTCGGTTTGTATAGCATCAAAAGTGCCTTGGAGGATTTGTCATTGAAGTATATCGAGCCTGAGGCATATAACGATATTGTACATCAGCTTAAGGAGAGCGAGGCTGAACGCATGGCATTCATCGAGGAGTTCATTGCCCCTGTGCGCCGACTACTCGACGCTGACGGCATCAACTACCATATCAAGAGCCGCACAAAGTCGGTCTTCTCCATCTACCAGAAGATGAAGAAGCAGAAGGTCGACTTCAAGGGCGTCTACGACATCTTTGCCTTGCGTATCATCATCGACTGCCCACAGGAGCAGGAGAAACGCCTTTGCTGGACAGTCTTTTCGCATGTAACATCGCTCTATGTGCCTAATCCTAAGCGCATGCGCGACTGGATATCTATTCCTAAGTCCAACGGCTACGAGTCGTTGCACGCCACCGTCATGACTAGCGAAGGTCGCTGGGTAGAGGTACAGATACGCACCGAGCGTATGGACGAGGTTGCCGAGCGAGGCATCGCAGCCCACTGGCGATATAAGGGTGTTAAGCAGGGCGGCATGGGTGCCGAGGAGTGGCTCGGACGCCTTAGAGAGCTTCTTGAGAACACCACCTCCGAGTCTATAGCCCACCGCTTCGAGGCAAAGCCCTCGGCAGGTGAGATATTTGTATTTACCCCATCGGGCGATATACGCAAGCTCCCTGACGGCGCTACGGTTCTTGACTTTGCCTTCGACATCCACACCTCGTTGGGTGGTATCTGCGTAGGTGGCAAGGTAGGTGGCAAGGTTGTACCTATCAAGGAGCCATTGAAGAATGGCGATATCTGCGAGGTGCTCACACGCAAAGACCAGACTCCTAAGGCGGACTGGCTCAACTTCTGCGTCACACAGCGTGCTCGTAATAAGATACGCGCCTTCCTACGCGAGGAGCAGCAGAAGCATGCCCGTCTTGGCCGTGAGGAGTTGGAGCGCAAGGTTAAGAATTGGAAGCTCGACATCACAATAGATGAGGCTGTAAGCTACCTCTGCAAGCACTTCAAAATCAGACGAGGCAACGAGCTATATGTTGCCATCGCCGACCAGAAGATAGAGATCTCAATGGTCAAGGAGATCCTTAACCGCTGGCTCTCAGGCCAGGCCGATGAGGAGCGTCGACAGGCAGCCGCTGATGTTGAGGAGCGTAAGTTACGCCTTCGTGAGGAGCGTGAGGAGCAGCAGACACCTCGCCACTCCGATGCCTTGGTTATTGACGAGCATATAAATAATATAGAGTACAAGCTTGGTCGTTGCTGTAACCCCATTAAGGGCGATGACATCTTTGGCTTCGTGACTATCAACGCAGGTATCACCATCCACCGTAGCGACTGCCCTAATGCCCGTCGTATGCGTGAGCGATACCCATACCGTGTTATGGAGGCACGCTGGAGAGATGGCGCTGAGGGAGCATTCCGCATCACCGTAGGCATCACCTCTGCCGATATTCCAGGCCTTGCCACCACAATTATGGATGTTGCCAGCAAGGAGCTTAAGCTCGCGGTACGAGGCATTAACTACACGCCTAAGAGGGATGGCAGCGCCACAGCACAGCTTACTGTCGAGGTTCCAAGTGTCGGCGTTGTAGATATGCTACTGCATTCACTCCGCCGCATCAGGGGCATCAAGAATGTATATAGAATGAACTAAAGCGAAAATAATAACTAACCCATTATAAGAGTATGAATTTTGAGGATATCCGTTGCCCATGGGGTGACACGCTAAAGACATGTGCAATCACAGTATGCGACCTTGACGGCGTTGTTCTTTACCAGAATAAGCGCTCTATGGAGGTCAATGGCGATATGCGTGATAAGTCGATGATACCTTGCCACTCGGAGCGTTCACGACAGATTATCAACCGCCTTATCACCAACGGCGAGAATAACAGCTACACCATACAAAAGGGCACACTCCGCAAACTTATCTACCAGACACCATGGTACGAGAAGGATGAGGTAGCTGGCCTTGTGGAGTTCTCATTGGAGATTCCAGAGGAGATGCCACACTATATTAGGTGAAAACTGAAAAGTGAAAGGTGAAAAGTGTGGTGTCTGCGACGCATATTTAATTGGTTAAAGGTGAAAAGTGAAAAGTGAAAACTGAAAAGTATAGAGTACATAGCAAAAGAGATCACTCAGGGATAATTACACGAAGTACAGCCCTGGATATTACGACCTTCCCAAGTGCCACGACCGTTTTGCTGTAAGAAGGGTCAGATTTGGTGCATCGCAAAAGTGACTGTCCAACAAGTTTATGGACAGTCACTTTTTTCTTGTGAAGTTGTATAACAAGAGCTAATTTTAGGCGCACGAAGCTCAAAAAAGCGGAGTTTACTAGGCGTAAATGAGCATT
>JAFYRL010000085.1 GCA_017546975.1 Alistipes sp. | reverse complement strand
TGAAGTTTTCTCAGATTTGTGCAAGGAATAACGAAAGTTTCATTACATTTGCAAAAAATATAGATAAAATAGTACTATGAAAAGAAGATTTTTATCTGCACTTCTCTGTTGCGTTGTAGCATGTGGTGCGTTTGCTCAGTGGGCTCCTGCTGGCGACAAGATTAAGACAACTTGGGCGGAGACTATCGACCCCAACAATGTGTTACCTGAATATCCGCGTCCTATCATGGAGCGTGGTGAGTGGAAAAACCTTAATGGACTATGGCAATATGCCGTGGTAGAGAAGGGAAGTGCTATCCCTACTGCCTTCGAGGGCGACATCTTAGTACCCTTTGCTATCGAGTCATCTCTTTCTGGTGTAGGCCGACGCATCAACGACAGACAAGAGTTGGTGTATCAGCGTACCTTTACAGTACCCTCAACATGGAAGAATAAGCGTGTGTTGCTCCACTTCGGTGCTGTAGATTGGAAAGCCGACGTGTGGGTCAACGACGTCAAAGTTGGTAGTCATACAGGTGGTTTCACACCCTTTACATTTGATATCACTCCCGCTTTGGAGAGCAAGAGCAATACGCTCACCGTTAAGGTATGGGACCCCACAGATCGTAGCTATCAGCCACGTGGTAAGCAGGTGTCAAATCCTGGAGGTATATGGTATACTCCCGTCAGTGGTATCTGGCAGACTGTGTGGATGGAGCCTGTCAATGAGAAGCATATCCAGGATCTGCGCATCGTATCTGATATCGATCGCAAGTTACTTAGAGTAAATGCTAGTATGACAAATGCTGACGATGCAGACATGCTTGAGGTAAAGGTATTTGACGAAGGCAAGCTCGTTGCTACTGGCAAGAGTATCAATCAACAAGGCATAGAGATCCCCATGCCTGCAGATTGTAAGCTTTGGAGTCCCGATTCACCCTTCCTTTATACCCTGCAGGTAACACTTAAGAGTGGTGGTAAGGTGGTTGATCAGGTAGATAGTTATGCTGCTATGCGTAAGTTCTCTACACGTCGCGATGCCAATGGTATTGTACGATTGGAGTTGAACAACAAACCTCTCTTCCAATTTGGTCCGCTCGACCAAGGATGGTGGCCTGATGGTCTCTATACCGCACCTACCGATGAGGCTTTGCTCTACGATGTGCAGAAGACCAAAGATTTAGGATTCAATATGATCCGCAAGCATATCAAGGTGGAGCCTGCTCGTTGGTATACCCATTGTGATAAATTGGGAATCATCGTATGGCAAGATATGCCTAGTGGCGACCGTGGTCCAGGATGGCAGAATCGTAACTACTTTGATGGTGTCGAGGTAAAGCGCACAGAGAAGTCTGAGACTAACTTCCGCAAGGAGTGGAAAGAGATTATTGATTACCTCTATTCATATCCCTGCGTAGGTACATGGGTGCCCTTCAATGAGGCTTGGGGACAATTTAAGACCGAGGAGATTGCTGAATGGACCAAACAGTATGATCCCTCACGTTTGGTTAACCCTGCTAGTGGTGGTAATCACTATCATTGTGGCGATATGCTAGACTTGCATAATTATCCCGCTCCTGAGATGTATCTGTTTGATGGAGCGCGTGCCAATGTACTTGGTGAATATGGAGGCATAGGTCTTGTGCTGAAAGACCATCTTTGGGAGCCTAATCGCAACTGGGGATATGTACAGTTCAACTCATCGAAAGAGGCTACTGATGAGTATGTTAAGTATGCAGAAATCCTCTATCGTATGATCTCACAAGGATTCTCAGCAGCCGTATATACTCAGACAACTGATGTGGAGATTGAGGTAAACGGACTCATTACCTATGACCGTAAGGTTATCAAACTTGACGAAGAGCGTGTGAGCGCTATCAATCGCCGTATCTGCGAGTCGCTGAGCAAGTAATGTCGTAGAGATATTCTTCGAACGAAGTTAATAGGGAGGTAGTCACAATAGTGCTACCTCTCACTTTTTTTTCTGTGATATATGATGCTTAGGGTTTAATGGAGAACTTATCCTTACATTCATTCGTTGAAACTTGTTTTTTCGCTCACCTTGCACTATCTTTGTCATTTAAAAGGTTTGTAAGTAAGATATGAGAAGAGTATTAATATCTGTAGTGCTCGGTTTATGGGTGTTGTTTGCCGTAAAGGCACAGGTTGTTCCTGACTGGTACCCCAAGGCTGATGATGCTATAGCGATGTATATCAATCACGAGGGTGAAGAGGAAGAGGTCGAAGTGGGTGGCACTTATGATGCGCCATTCACATTGACTTTTATGGCTAACCTGACAGA
>JAFYRL010000084.1 GCA_017546975.1 Alistipes sp. | reverse complement strand
TTTTTCTTGTGAAGTTGTATAACAAGAGCTAATTTTAGGCGCACGAAGCTCGAAAAAGCGGAGTTTACTAGGCGTAAATGAGCATTTTGAGAGCAAGTGCAACGAAGAAGGAGCCTTGTTAGACAGCTTCTTTTTGTTTACTCCTCACTCTGCTCTTTATACATTTGGCGGGTATAGATACCCTCGGTTATCTGTTCAGGTGATGTTATCTGCTTCGAGAAGATAAGTGTTGTTGATACGCTGATATCCTGTCTATCAAGCACACTTTGTGAGTAGTTTTTTTGTTCGTCCACGAATACCCATCCTCGCTCTGACATATAGTTCATTGCTCCAATGGCGCTATTGAAATATATAGCCTTGCCATTTTCATCGACAAGCGTGTTTCTTAGTAGTGACTTTTGTCCGTAGTCTATCTGTGAGTATGATGCCCCAGAAAGAGAACAATATATTGTATAGGGTTCCGTAGCAGTAGCTAAAACTGTGATTAGTGTGGCGGTAAATAGTGTGATAAACTTTTTCATAGTAGTGTCGTGCTTTAAGTTTCTATAACAAAGTTACGCCTACTATTGCTTGTTTGTATCAATACATTATGCGAAACGCCAAAGTAGTGTGGTGAAGTGACCTTTTTGCTCGGCGAAGGGTATACAAAAAGTAGTTGCCAATCTGCAGATCGACAACTACTCTAAATATAAGTGTTATTCGCTATTTGGCTTCCCATTCGCAGTAGACGCAGCGTGTTACGCCTTCTGTATTCTCAAAGCGTGGACGCACAGGCTCAAGGTTTGAGATACATAGTGGGTTAGGACACTTGCATGCCATCTCTGAACCATGCTGCACAAACTCCTTATCGCCGCTCTGCTGCCACTCAAGGAGTTTGAGAATAAGTGCCATACGCACAAACTTGCCATTCTCCACCTGACGGAAGTAGGCGGCGCGTGGGTCTGAGTCTACATCTATGGCAATCTCGTTTACGCGAGGTAGTGGATGCAATACCGCCATATTCTGCTTAGCATAGCGCATCTTCGCAGCATCAAGTACGAAGCAATCCTTTACGCGCTCATACTCCTCCAAGTCGGTGAAGCGCTCCTGCTGTACGCGGGTCATATAGAGAATATCTACATCGCCGATAACGCTCTCGATATCGTTAGACTCGCGGTACTCTACACCAAGGCGGTCGAATACATCGCGCTTAATATAGTCAGGCAAAGCCAACTCAGGAGGCGAGATAAGCACAAACTTAGTATTTTCGTAGCGTGTCATCGCTTTGATAAGCGAGTGTACCGTACGGCCATACTTCAAATCACCCACAAGACCGATAGTGAGGTTGTTGAGTGTACCGAGCTCACGCTTAATCGTAAGCAGGTCAGTCATTGTCTGTGTAGGGTGGCTATGTGAGCCATCGCCAGCATTGATGATAGGTGTTGATGATACCTCTGTTGCGGCAAGTGGCGCGCCCTCCACCTTATGGCGCATAGCGATAATATCTGCAAAGCAGTTGATAACCCTTACGGTGTCCTGCACGGTCTCACCCTTAGATACAGATGATGACTTAGCATCAGCAAAGCCAATGACATTACCGCCAAGCTCCATCATCGCAGCAGTAAAACTAAGGCGTGTACGGGTACTTGGCTCGTAGAATAGTGTTGCGAGCTTCTTACCGCGGCATACCTCACTATACTTATCGCGGTTAGCGATGATATCCTGTGCAAGGGCTATAATCTCGGCGATCTCGTTTACCGTTAGGTCAGTAGGGTCAATCAAGTGCTTCATACCAAATATCGTTTTTTGTTTCTTACTTAATCCAGCTCTCGTCAGATGGGTTGTTGCGGAACTTGATGATGCGCTCCTTATCCTCAGCCTTGATGTAACCCTCCTCGGCAGCAACCTCTACGAGTGCGTCAAGGTTTGAAAGCGAGTAGTTCTTGGTGTTAGCAGCTGCAATACGGTCGATACCCTTCTGCATGCCGTAAGTGAAGATGCTCACAATACCGAGAACATCAGCGCCAGCGTTACGCAAAGCCTCAACAACCTCGATACAGCTACCGCCTGTAGAGATAAGATCCTCTACTACTACTACCTTCTGGCCAGCCTCAAGCTTGCCCTCAATCTGGTTGCCACGGCCGTGATCCTTAGAGCCTGATCGTACATAACCCATAGGAAGGTTAAGGATTGTAGCTGTGATAGCAGCGTGTGCGATACCTGCTGTAGATGTACCCATAAGCACCTCTACCTCTGGGTAGTGCTTGCGGATAAGCTCTGCCAAACCCTCCTCTACATGGTTACGCACCTCAGGAGCTGTGAGGGTTAGACGGTTATCGCAATAGATAGGGCTCTTAATGCCGCTTGCCCATGTGAAAGGCTGCTCAGGACGCAAAAATACTGCACCAATAGACAAAAGGTCTTTAGCTATCTTCTTCTCCATATTATATTCGTTTTATTTGTTTTAGATTACTATTTATTACTCTGCAAACTCACGCATGCAACGCTCGTATGCTGCAACTGGATCATCAGCTGCAGTGATAGGACGACCCACAACGATAAAGTCTGAGCCAATCTCCTTAGCGCGCTCAGGTGTTGTTACGCGTACTTGGTCACCAACATCGCCATCAGCAAAGCGTACACCTGGAGTCACGGTCATAAACTCTACGCCACATGCCTCCTTAACCATTGCAGCCTCCAATGGAGAGCATACAACACCATCCAAACCTGCTGCCTTAGCGTTCTCGGCATACTTAACGATAGTGTCGTTGATTGAAGCGCCGATAAGCAACTCCTTCTGCATACGCTCCTCAGAGGTAGATGTAAGCTGTGTTACAGCGATAAGGAGTGGACGAGTGCCATCCTCGCGAGTAAGACCCTCGATAGCGGCTTTCATCATATCCACAGTACCTGCAGCATGAACATTTGTCATATCAACATCCAAGTTACGAAGTACCGACATTGCCTTCTTTACTGTGTTTGGAATATCGTGAAGCTTAAGGTCGAGGAAGATGCGGTGACCGCGCTCCTTGATTGTGCGTACAATCTCTGGACCCTCGGCATAGAAAAGCTCCATACCAATCTTTACAAATGGCTTACGACCAGTGAACTTATCCAAGAAGTTCAAAGTCTGCTCCTTGCTGCTAAAGTCGCAAGCAATAATTACATCGCGTTTGCTCATATTACTCTATGTTTTATGTTTTGTCTCCTATATTTCTGGGCAAATGCCACAATACTCTACAAAGATAATATAAATCGTTGTAATAATCAATAGCAATGGCAATAATTCAAATGGTGCTTTGGAAAATAGTCGTTATTCTTCGCTCTCGGCTCTCTCTCTGTAGGCTTTGGGCGAGAGTCCAATGATGCGCTTGAAGTATTTACCAAATAGAGATTGGTTTGCGAAATTGAGTGTGTCGCTTATCTCCTGAATGTTCATATCTGTAGACAGTAGTAGCGCCTTTATTTCAGTAATCACGTACTCCTCAATAGTCTCCAACGCAGTTTTATTTGATAACTGTTTTACCACCTGAGATAGATGTTTTGATGTAATGCACTGCAGACCTGCGTAGAATTCCACACTTCGCTCCTTTTTGTAGTGTATCTTTATGTTGCGTATAAACTCCTTGTATATATGGTTTTGTCTATTTGTTCCGTTAAGTTCTGTATTTATATCGTGCTTCATATGTGAGTAACCATAGAACATAGCAAGTGTTAAGTGTCGTGCAGCCTCTAATTTGATTACTGTATCGGGCGATTGTGCAATATTTTTCAGGAGCTGATAGAACGAGCTGAATACATTTTGATCGTGATCCAAATGTATAATAGGTATGTTTGTTGCTGAGAGCTGTAGTTGATGTAGATATCCATTATTCGAACCAATAAACAAACTATCAGTGAAGGTCTTGGAAACAGCAATTGCTCTTCCTTGCAGATCGTCAGAGTAACTGATAAGTTCACATGTCTGGTTAATCATAATAATGATTACAGCGGGTGCTTTAATATGATATTTGTGCATATCTATCTTGAATACAGCCTCGCCTTTGTCATATATTAGAGCCATCGACATATCAAGCTTGAATGGCTCATTGCATATCACTCTGTTAGCGCGAATGGCGTTAGCATCATCTACCAATATTACATCTGTACCAATACAGTTGTCCACTTGAGCTATCTCCTCAATGCGGTTGCGCCATTTATAAGCTCTGATATTCTTCTTCATAATGGTCTATTTTATTACAAATATACCAAAATTTATCAAATATCAAAACTAAGCATTAATAATTTAGGTGTTTTATTCCAATATAGGGGTAAAATATTATATAATCGTATATGTTAACTTGGTACCTTTGCACCGTGAAACAATGATAAAATATCAATTATTTGCTTATGACAAACTACAAATTAAAGACGGGTAAGGTCGAGAAAATGGTAGTAGACACTTACCAAAAGATTGAAAATGGCGTTGTCGATGGTTACCAGGCTGTTGAAGATGCTGTGGTAGGAACTTATAAGAAGATTGAGGATAAGTTCGTAGAGAAATTTTTAGATGAGAAAATC
>JAFYRL010000083.1 GCA_017546975.1 Alistipes sp. | reverse complement strand
GATAGCGTCGATGATACCACGTGTATCCTTGATAGAGATACGCTTGCCAGTACCGTTCCAACCAGTGTTTACGAGGTAAGCTGTAGCACCTGACTGCTGCATACGCTTAACGAGCTCCTCACCGTACTTTGTTGGGTGGAGTGAGAGGAATGCTGCACCGAAGCAAGCAGAGAATGTAGGTGTAGGCTCAGTGATACCACGCTCAGTACCTGCGAGCTTAGCAGTAAAGCCAGAGAGGAAGTAGTACTTAGTCTGCTCTGGAGTAAGTACAGATACTGGAGGCAATACGCCGAATGCGTCAGCTGAGAGGAAGATAACCTTCTTAGCTGCAGGAGCCTTAGATACTGGAGTTACGATGTTGTCGATGTGGTAGATAGGGTAAGATACACGAGTGTTCTCGGTAACTGACTTATCTGCGAAGTCGATCTTGCCATTCTCGTCAACAGTTACGTTCTCGAGCAATGCGTCACGACGGATAGCCTTCCAGATGTCTGGCTCGTTCTCCTGAGAGAGGTTGATAACCTTAGCGTAGCAGCCGCCCTCGAAGTTGAATACGCCATCATCGTCCCAGCCGTGCTCGTCATCACCGATAAGCTGACGCTTAGGATCTGTTGAGAGGGTAGTCTTACCTGTACCTGAGAGACCGAAGAAGATAGCTGTCTCGCCCTTCTCGTTAGTGTTTGCAGAGCAGTGCATAGATGCGATACCCTTCAATGGAAGAAGATAGTTCATGTATGAGAACATACCCTTCTTCATCTCACCACCATACCATGTGTTGATGATAACCTGCATCTTCTCTGTAAGGTTGAATACAACAGCAGTCTCAGAGTTAAGACCAAGCTCCTTGTAGTTCTCAACCTTAGCCTTTGAAGCGTTCAATACTACGAAGTCAGGCTCGCCATAGTTTGCAAGCTCCTCCTCAGTAGGACGGATGAACATGTTCTTTACGAAGTGTGCCTGCCATGCTACCTCCATGATGAAACGAATCTTAAGACGAGTATTCTCGTTAGCACCGCAGAAAGTATCAACTACATAGAGCTTCTTGTTTGAGAGCTCCTTAGCAGCCAACTTCTTCAACTCAGCCCAGCACTCCTTAGTTACAGGCTTGTTGTCGTTCTTGTACTCCTCAGATGTCCACCAGATAGTATCCTTAGTTGTCTCATCCATTACGAAGAACTTATCCTTAGGTGAACGACCAGTGTACTCACCAGTCATTACATTTACTGCACCCATCTCAGTTACAACACCCTTGTCGAAGCCTGTAAGGTCTGCCTTAGTCTCCTCCTCGAAAAGAGTCTCATACGATGGGTTGTACACTACCTCCTGAACATCGGTAATGCCATACTTTGAAAGATCAATAGTAGCCATAGTCTAAAATTTATAAATTAACTTACTTCTTTAATTCCTTTTGTAATATTGCCCTTGACCATAGTTTTTGCGTCAAAAAGCAAAATCATGGCAAAGTTACAACAAATTTTGAGTCTGTGAAATTTTTAACAGATATTTTTTAATTTTTTTATTAAAATCAATACAACTCTACATTAACGGCATAATAGAACGAATAAAAATACGAGGTAGATAGCATTTATTTTCATCCTCTCGTGGTGGTGTGGAAAGCTGTTGAAGCCTATCCACATAGAGCTTAGCAGTTTGACATATAGAGTGATTTGTGGTAGATACCATAAGCTCGCGGTTAAGGCTCAGGCTGCGTGAGTCTAAGTTGGCACTACCTATAACAACACGATGAGAGTCCACCAAGGCAAGCTTTGCATGGATGAATGAGCCACGTACGACAAGTACCTCGATGCCTATTGCACTCGCTTCGTTTATACAGTGGCGTATAACATCATCAAGAAGTAGTATGTCACACCTTTCCGGGATGATAACTCGTATTCGTACGCCCCGCTGAATAGCCATGCTAAATATATTAAGGAGTGAGCGCGGAGGCATAAAGTAGGGCGTTGTGAAGGTTATCTCCCTCTCTGCACTCTGGACTATATCCCTTAATAGGCGTGTCATGCAGTCGCCACCGCCACTCTCCGACCAATATAATATAGGTGTGGTTAAGCTATGAGATATTGATAGCGGCCTATGAGGCTTCGGCTCAAAGTCATACTCAAATAACCTACTTAGCTCCTTGATTATATCGCCCGTAAGCAGTAGCGCAGCATCGTGCCATACTCCGAGATTATTGCCGGAGATATATCTATCTGCGATATTTATGCCTCCTACAAGAGCCAATGTTTTGTCTATAATTACCATCTTGCGGTGGTTGCGGCGGTGCCCCAACAGGCGGCTATAGCGAAACACTATGCCGCTTGCAATCATCCTTTGTCGCAGCCTTCGTGGTAGGTTGCGTGAGCCGTATCCGTCAACAAGAAGTCGTATGGCGACCCCTTGTCGAGCTTTGCGGCATAGGATATTTGCAATGGTTGTTCCTATGTGGTCGCCCTCAAAGATGTAGAACTCCATATCTATGCTTTTGTGGGCATGTTGTAGCTCTTGAATAAGTGTGGTAAATATCTCTGTAGGAGTGGTTAAGAGTCTATCTTTTAGTGGGGTAGGGTGCTTTGTTGTCATCATTACTATATGTGTGATATTAGTTGTCTTAATAGCTTTGAGCCATACCTTATATGGCCTGTTATATAAAATTGCTCTCGTCTAATATGATGTATCTTCCATTATTTGCTTTGGCAGATAGTTACGGCACACTTTATGCCAAAAAAATTTGTCTGTTCCGAAAATTTAGCCTACCTTTGTGCTATATTTATCGGAGAGTTCTAACTTTATATGGGTTAGAATTCATTATTTTTTTGTGTTATCAGGTAAGGGGTAACGGTTTAGAAGATAATAATTATAAAAAGTATATATTATGAGTAACGAGATTATCTACCTCACTGCAGAGGGTATGAACAAACTAAAGGAGGAGCTTCATCACATGATCTCTGTGGAGCGTCCTGCTGCGGCTGCAGCTATTGCTGAGGCTCGTGATAAAGGTGACTTGTCGGAGAATGCTGAGTATGATGCAGCACGCGAGGCTCAGGGTCTTCTTGAGATGCGTATTGCACAGCTTGAGCAGACATTGACTAAGGCACGCATCATTGATGAGACAAAGATTGATACCTCTAAGGTGCAGATTTTGAGCCGTGTAAAGCTTATGAACCACAATGTTAAGCGCGAGGTGGAGTATACCCTTGTGTCTGAGAACGAGGCAAACCTTCGTGAGGGTAAGCTTGCTATCGGCACTCCTATTGCTAAGGCGTTGCTTGGTAAGAAGGTTGGTGATATTGTTGAGGTGCAGGTGCCTGCAGGTTTGCTTAAGCTTGAGATTCTCAACATCTCTATTTAATTTCTTGTGATAAGGGGCAACATCTTTGTCCTATCCTAAAAGTAAGACCCCTCGGGCTGTACTATATGTACTATCCCGAGGGGATCTTCATTTGCGATAGAACAAATCTGACCCATTCTGACAAGAAATTATTTCTCGTGATAAGCCTCACATCCATTTCTGCAAACAAAAATAAATACGAATGGGCAGTACACCCAAAAATAGTAAAAGAGAGGTCTAGCAATATTGGCTGTGTAAAAAGTTAGGGTTGTTCAACAAGAACAACCCTAACTTTTTTATTTATTACTAATTAGTTAATGCTATTTTCTACCATCGAAGTAGTAAGGAGCATAGTTCCAGCCGTATGCATCGTAGAACTTGCGCATAGACTCCATCTTCTGGCGGATAGTAGCCTCGTTGCGGCGGTCTACAGACCACTGCACCTCACACATAGCACCAAGGCGTGGAAGAAGCTGGCCCTCAACCATTGAGATATTCTTCAAATACTCGCTCCATAGATTACACTGAACTCCTATGATATTCTTGCGTGCCTGCTCTGAGATACCATCAAATGGATCCCAAGCGTAAATCTTCTCGAAGTTGATGTGGCCACCGATGCGTAGACCCTCACCCTCACGGCTCTCAGTCTGGTAGAAGTCGAAGTAGCAGATAGGTAGTGGTGTCATAACAACCTCATGGCCATGCTCCGCAGCATAAGCGCCAATCTTTGCACCGCGCCATGCCATAACGGTTGCGGTAGTTGTTACGCCACCCTCCAATATCTCGTCCCAGCCGATGATGCGGCGACCCTTGCTATTGAGGAACTTCTCGATGCGTGTTACAAGGTAGCCCTGCAACTGCTCCTCATGCTCCAAGCCCTGAGCCTTCATCATTGCCTGGCAGTGCTCACACACCTTCCAACGCTCCTTTGGACACTCGTCACCACCGATATGGATAAGCTCCGATGGGAAGAGCTCCACTACCTCGCTAAGAACATTCTCAAGGAATGTATATGTTGTCTCCTTACCTGCGCAAAGCACCTCAGGTGTCACGCCCCACATTGTCCAAACATCAACATCCTGCTCATGGCAGCCCAACCATGGTAGAGCATGAAGTGCCGCCTGTGAGTGGCCTGGCATCTCGATCTCTGGAATGATAGTAATATAGTGCTGCTCGGCATACTTAACTACCTCACGAATCTCCTCCTGAGTGTAGTATCCACCATGAGGAGTGCCGTCCCACCACTTAGGCTCTGCGCCATGACCGATAAGTGTCTCCTTGCGTGATGAACCCTTCTCTGTTAGCTCAGGGTAAGCCTTAATCTCGATGCGCCAGCCCTGGTCATCGGTAATATGCCAATGTAGACGGTTGAGCTTGTGTGCCGCAAGGATGTCGATATACTCCTTAACCTCCTCAACGCTCATAAAGTGGCGCGATACATCAAGGTGGGCACCACGATACTCGAACGCTGGCTCATCCTTAATCGCGCAGTATGGAACGACTGAGTCGTTAGTAACGATAATCTGGCGTAGAGTCTGAAGCGCGTAGTATACACCGGCCTCAGAGCCACCAACGATATTGATGCCCTCGCCATTCACTCTCATTTCGTAGCCCTCGGCGTGGATATTCTTATCAATATTTAGTGTGATACCCTTACCTCGCTTAGCTATAGACATAGGTTTCTTAGCGCCAAAGTATAGCATCATCTCCTCAGCAAAGCGTGCAGCAGGGTTGTTAAGCTCCTCTAAGGCAACGATCTTTGTCTTAGCGGTCACTGTGTAGTTACCCTCCGCCTCAACATTTACTGAAAGAGGCTCAGGTAGAATGTTTAGTTCGCGTGCTGATACCGTCACAGCGCACATCAAAGCCATAAACATGGCAACAAAGGTTGAATATAGTCTCATATCGTTCTACATTATATATATGTCGACAAAGGTAGTAATTATTATCCAATTCTTCAATACTCTTGCACGGTTATTGCCCGACACCAAATAAAACTGTGTAACTATGAATCAGAGTAATTACGAAAAGACAGAGTACCTTATTAACCGCTGGTGGCTCTCGTTGTTTGTCGGTCTTGTGGCGATGTGTGCGGGATTTGTTATCCTTGTAAATCCTGTTGCGAGTTACTATACCTTTGCTATTTGGCTGGGTATAGCAATATTTATATCGGGTATCTTTGGACTCATACAGAGTCTTAGTTCAAAGAACTACTTCGTAAATCGCGGTTGGTTGATGCTTGCCTCGGCTGCTGATGTGGTGATTGGTGTAATACTTTTCTTTAATGCCGTTATCTCCGAGGTCTTTATGCCTGTGTTGCTTGGCGTATGGCTTCTATATCGTGGAGCTACGATGCTTGTTCAAGGCTTCTCGCTTCGGAACTACGGCATTAAGGATGCGGGATGGGTGGTCTTCTATTCGGCACTTATCATCGCCCTCGCTATTGCGGTGTTGTGGCTGCCTATGTCATTTGGAATAGAGGCAGTAATCATCTTCGTGGCTATCGCCTTTGTGGCATACGGTATATCTACCATATCTTTGGCTTATCGTCTTTGGGAGGTGCATCGTCATGCCAAGGCGTTGGGAAGTGATGAGTAAATGTTAAAAGTTAAAAGTTAAAAGTGAGAACTGAAAACTGAAAAGTATGGTGTCTGCGACGCATATTATAAAACTTATGCGAAGCATACCATACCTTTCAGTTTTCAGTTTTCACCTTTCAGTTTAATATATGTGTTGCAGACACATATTCATAAAGCAAGAAGCTGTCTAACAAGGCTCCTTCTTCGTTGCACTTGCTCTCAAAATGCTCATTTACGCCTAGTAAACTCCGCTTTTTTGAGCTTCGTGCGCCTAAAATTAGCTCTTGTTATACAACTTCACAAGAAAAAAGTGACTGTCCATTAACTTGTTGGACAGTCACTTTGGTTTATGAGTCGATGATGACTCTAAGGAATTATCCGAGGATCTCCATAATCTTGATAGCAGCAGTAGCCACTGGAGTACCAGGGCCGAAGATTGCTGCAGCACCATCCTTATAGAGCTGATCGTAGTCCTGAGCTGGGATTACACCACCCACAACAACTACGATATCCTCACGACCGAGCTTCTTAAGCTCTGCGATGATCTGAGGAACGAGAGTGAGGTGACCTGCTGCCAATGATGATACACCAACAACATGTACATCGTTCTCAACAGCCTGCTTAGCAGCCTCCTCTGGAGTCTGGAACAATGGACCCATATCAACATCGAAGCCGATGTCGGCATAACCTGTTGCTACAACCTTAGCACCACGGTCGTGACCATCCTGACCAAGCTTAGCGATCATGATGCGTGGCTGACGACCCTCCTTCTTAGCAAACTCTGCACACATCTGCTTAGCCTGCTCAAATGCTGAATCTGACTTCACCTCTGCTGAATATACACCTGAGTTTAGACGAATAACTGCCTTGTAACGGCCAACGATCTTCTCGCAAGCATCTGAGATCTCACCCAATGATGCGCGAACCTTAGCTGCCTCAACTGCCAAAGCAAGCAAGTTGCCCTCACCTGTGCGTACGCACTCAGTGATAGCTGCCAATGCCTTCTCAACAGCTGCGTTGTCGCGGTTAGCACGCAACTCCTGAAGACGCTTAACCTGGCTCTCACGAACAGCAGTGTTATCTACTGCCAAGATGTCGATTGGAGCCTCCTTCTCAAGACGGTAGCGGTTTACACCGATGATAGTCTCAACGCCTGAGTCGATACGAGCCTGCTTACGAGCAGCAGCCTCCTCGATACGAAGCTTTGGAATACCTGTCTCGATAGCCTTAGCCATACCACCAAGCTCCTCGATCTCCTGGATGTGAGCCCATGCCTTGTGAGCGATCTCGTTAGTGAGGCTCTCAACATAATAAGAACCTGCCCATGGATCTGCAGAACGGCATACATTAGTCTCCTCCTGGATGTAGATCTGAGTGTTACGAGCGATACGAGCAGAGAAGTCTGTTGGAAGTGCGATAGCCTCATCCAAAGCGTTGGTATGCAATGACTGAGTGTGACCCAAAGCTGCACCCATAGCCTCGATAGCTGTACGAGCAACATTGTTGAATGGATCCTGCTCAGTAAGTGACCAACCTGAAGTCTGTGAGTGAGTACGCAATGCCAATGACTTGCTGTTCTTAGGCTCGAACTGCTTAACGATCTTAGCCCACAACAAACGAGCTGCACGCATCTTAGCAATCTCCATGAAGTGGTTCATACCGATAGCCCAGAAGAATG
>JAFYRL010000082.1 GCA_017546975.1 Alistipes sp. | reverse complement strand
AGCTGATAGCTTGGCGGTTGCTGCTGACAGTTTAGGCGTGATGGCTGTAGCTGATAGCTTGGCGATTCCAACTGATAGTTTAGGCATGATAGCTGTAGCTGATAGCTTGGTGCAGCCTGCAAGGCTGGCCGTAGCGTCTGATAGCTTGGGCCTTGATAGCCTCGGATTAATGGTAGATGCTCCTCTCGAGGAGGTGGTAGAAGAGGTGAAAGAACCTGCAAAGGTGTATGTCTTTGTGTCAGATAGCATCGTGAGTCTTGCTGATAGTATCTTTACCATGGCAAGTAACTTGGCACTCCTCCCTGAGAATGTACGTGTGTTGGCCGACTCTGTAGGGCTGGCATTGAGACCTATGATGTTGGTTGACTCTACAGACATCTTTGCCGCTCGCGTCAAGGTTCTCTATGATTTGGTAGCAGCACAGGTGTTGTACGAAGAGGAGTTGGCACGCAAGGCGCTTCCTGATACAGTACTTAAGGTTAAATATAGCGAGTTGCTTGCTCAGATGAGAGCCGACTATGAAGCCAAGATTCAGGCACTTAATGTAGATGTAGACAAGGATGAAAACCCATTGTATTTCCGTCTGTTTGCCCCATTGACCCTTTACAAAGATCCTATCCGTGACGCTATAAACTATAGCGAGATAGTGGCACAGGATGTAGAGGATAGCTTGCGCTTGGCAACTATGATCAGCGGTAAGGATGTGCGCTTGCAGAGCGAGCTTGATAGAGCCCTGCTTGCTACATACTTAGATAGACCTACATTGGTGAAGATGCTCGAGGATACGTTGATGAGCAATCAGAGCGTATCAGAGAGTGCTATTAAGAATTCTACTGAGGGCGTGAAACTCAATGTGCCTACAGCTAATCTGAATAGTTTGAATACGTCATCTACAGCAAATCTTGCGGTAGATATGTCTGTGGCAAAGCCCAACTTCTGGAGCACCAGGGGTACATTCTCTATGCAGCTCACCGAGTCGTACTTCTCTGAGAACTGGTATCAGGGTGGTATCAACAACCTCAATATGTTGTCTACCATGTCACTCGAGGCTACCTACAATAATAAGCGTAAGGTGCAGTGGATTAACAAGCTCGATGCACGTATTGGTTTCTACTATAACGAGGGAGCTGAGATTCAGTCAAACCAAGACCTCTTGCGTGGAACCTCAAAGCTGAGTCTCAAGGCTATACACAACTGGAACTATACCGTGGAGGCACAGGCCAATACACAGATGATGCAGCACTTCCAAGGTGATGGAGTGACACTCCAGTCGCGCTTCTTCTCTCCTGTTGATGGTACGCTCACCATCGGTATGGACTACCGTAAGAACTTTAAGAAGGGTAGCATCTCAGTCTTCCCTGGTCCCCTCTCATACAAGATGACTTATGTGGCTGTCGATGACTTGGTGACAAGATATGGTATTGAGGAAGGTAAGAACTACCGCCACGATATGGGTTCGAAGCTTGAGGTGAACTTCAACTATCAGTTGGCTAAGAACGTTAGCTATAGAACCCGTTTCTACTACTATAGTGGTATGTACAAGTATGTACAGATGGACTGGGAAAATACCTTCAGCTTCAGTGTGAGCAAGTATCTCTCAGCTACACTCTTCTGTCATGCTCGCTTCGATGATAGTCGCACTCCCAACGAGAAGTTTGGTTACTTCATGTTCAAGGAGTACCTGACCTTCGGTCTCAACTATGTATGGTAAAAAATAGATAGAATAGTAGATATATTTAGTGATTAGTGTTTTTAGTGAGCTATTGTGCTCGTGAGAGTATAGTGGCAGAGAAGGTTGAGAACATCGTGTCTCAACCTTTCTTTATGTCTATGTGTTAATTTATAGCCACAGCCAATCAATAACCCTAATTTCCTCTCAGCATGCTCTCTAAACCCAGCGTTCAGCTCTCCCTGCACCTCTCTGCCTTCATGCTCAGCCTGTTGCTTGTCATCAGTATCTCCATAGATACCTTCAAGGGCATCCCCTTCTATGATGATACCAGCTACCTTGACCTCCAGTTTTGGATATGTATGCTGCTCATCATATTGTTTGTGCTCGAGGTGTGCAATGCCGATGCTCCATGTCACTACTTTGGGCGTCATATCTTCTTCTTGCTGCTTATCATACCCTATCTCACCATCTTTGATTGGTGTGGTGTAGCCCTCTCTTCAGAGATGGAGTTTCTCTTTCGCTTCATCCCCCTCATCCGCGGCTATATAGCCTTCACTGTCATTGCCTACGCCCTCATGCGCGACCTCACGGCAGGCCTGCTCATCACCTACATCGTAGTACTCTTCTCCTTTATATATTACTGTAGCCTGATATTCTATGTGCTCGAGGTCGACACCAATCCCATGGTACACAACTTTTGGGACAGCCTTTGGTACTCATGCATGACTGCCACTACCGCAGGGTGTAGCATCCAAGCCATCACCCCAGTGGGCAAAGTCATCTCAGTGCTCTTGGCCCTGGCTGGTATGATGCTCCTTCCCGTCTTCACCGTTTACCTCACCAATATCATTCGTACTGGACATCTCCGAGACTACAAAGGTGATGATGCGCAAGCTACTGAGTCGTAGAGCTTATATGCTTTTGCATGAAATTAAAGACAAAAAGTTGTTGATATTGATTCTGAGATTTCATTGCATCATACAAATTCCACCTCTGTGGTTAATTGTCGTATGCCTCCATTGTTGAGTTCAGGAGTATTGATGCGTATGTCACAGTCGATAACAAATATATTCCCACTATCAGAACAAATGACATTCTCATCATGCATATCGCTTAGATAAATTTCAGGTGTGGCATAAGTCCAATTACGGGGATTGCGCAATTCAAATCCCATACGCTGCATATATAGAGATATTTCGTCATCGCTCATGCGATGTCCTTTGATAAAAGGTTGTTCTACAACGACCTTAAAGTT
>JAFYRL010000081.1 GCA_017546975.1 Alistipes sp. | reverse complement strand
TTCGTTGCACTTGCTCTCAAAATGCTCATTTACGCCTAGTAAACTCCGCTTTTTCGAGCTTCGTGCGCCTAAAATTAGCTCTTGTTATACAACTTCACAAGAAAAAGTGACTGTCCATTAACTTGTTGGACAGTCACATTTTATTAAGGAGTATATCTTATTTATAGCACTACAACGCTGCCGCCTGCTGCATAGTAGCTATAGATATTTAGCTTACCCTCGTTATCGAGGACTACAGCAACGATAACATCACCGCCCCACTGTGAAGTGTACTCCTGCAATGCCTCATATTTAGGATCCCAGGCACTGCCACCATCCTCATACTTGAGTGGGAAACCAACAATAGCCTCCTTATATGAGCCAAGGATATTGCCGTTAGGGTAGTCGCGGAATGCGTATCTAACATTCTCCTCAATATCGCTAATCATGCCATTGAAGCGGATAAGCCATACTTTATCTGCATTTGCTGAGCGGCTATCTGTGTTGATAGTGACGCTGATACGGTCATCTGTCTGGCCTGTAACTGTAACTACCATGTCAACAGTTCCTGTGCCGTCCAAGCTAACATTCAGCTCCTCGGCAATCTCCTCGATAGTAGTGTAGTACTCGGTATCAAGACCTGCCAATGTAGTTACGCACACCATCTCACCAGCCTTGCCCTCGCCATCTACTGCAACAGCATACATGTAGTAGTTGCTACCTGGATGGTAAATATTCACAACAGCTGTAGCCACGCCATTAACAACATCGTACTCCTCGCGGTAGTTCTGATATGAGTTGGCATCCATGATATACTCAAGGTTATCCTGATACGATGCGTGGTCTGTAGCAGGTGCTGCATAGAGGCGTACCTTCTTAGCGTTGCTATCTGTTGTAAGCATCACGGTAAGGGTTTCGTGTGTTGTCTGTTCAACAATCTCAGCAGAGGTAACCTTGGCGATACCTGTGAGTGATGGAACTTTGGTTGTGAACTTTGTGAACTCAGCATTACCAATCTTGCCATCCTTAATAGCGATAGCATAGGCGTAGTATGTTCCACCGATAGCAAGCTGATGACTCAATGTACGCTTAATAGGCTCGGTGTAGAACATAGGAATGTCGTGAGCCACGCTAACGATATAGTTTCTAATCTCCTCGTCGCTCTTACCCTCAAAGTCGAATGGATTATCAGTATCTGCCTTGGTGATGGTAGGATCCATGTAGCCGAATATCATCTTACATGCCTCAGTGGCAGAGATATTTACCACTGCTGAGGTCTCTTCAATATCGCTAACATTTATATCAATGCCGACATTGCCATCAAGTGTAGCTGTTGGAACAACAAACTCCTTTGTTACCACGCTGCTCATACCCTCGCTATTCTCGCCGTACACTGCGATAGTATATGATGTGCCTGGTACAAGAAGAAGGCCTGCATTATCATCGCTTGTGATAAGTGAGTTGCGTACAAGATCCTGCTCGGAGAATGTGCGGCTCTCGGTTGCGGAGTTAAATACAGCAAATGGGTAGTCCTCATTTGGGTTTAGCGATGACTGTGCCTGCTCGATAAATGTGTTGCGGTTGTAAGCGTTTGTATGTACTGCGCCTGCAACATATCGTACGCAGTTATCCTTCATGGTGATAGCGGCGTCAATAGTGAAAGCAGTAAGGTTCTCGATAGCAATATCTACACATGGTGACATTACAGAGAACTCAACCTCCTTACGCTCGCCCTTGTTGATTGCGTTTACTGCGCCGAATACGAAGGTGTAGTCCACATTATAGTCGATAGTATAGCTTACGGTGCGTGCCTCGTTGTCGTTATACTCAAAAGGTACCTGAGGCTCACCTGTAACATCATACTGTGGACCCCAGTACCATCTATAGGTATCCTCCGATGGGGTAACATTGAAGCTAACGGTCATTGTAGCCTCGTCGAACATAGGCTTAGATACGGTAATAGTAGGTAGTGAAGGCTCAAAGTAGCACTCTGCTACTACTACCTCGCACTCCACTGCACCACATGTTGAGTATGCGCGAAGAACATAATTCTTGCCCCACTCATAGGCAAAGGTAACGCGCTTCTGCTTATTGCTCTTTACCTCGGTCCACTCAATCTCGGCCTCACTCTTCTTCTCGCCATAGCTCCAGTACCAAGTTGTAGTATTTGTTGAAGGAACGATTGTAGCTTCGGCCTCCATTGTCTTCTCGTTGAGGGTAATCTCACCGATGCTAATAGCAACCTCGCCCTCAGGCATAGGGCATATACTCTGAGTTACAACCTCACTCTTGCCGCCCTTATTCTCAGCAAATGCCGATACAGTGTACTGAACGCCATAGGTTACATCGAAGAAGATATTATCTCCAAACGACCACTCTCTCTTGGTGTACTCTACAGGACCGTCAACACTATTCTCCACCTTGTAGCTCCACGCCTCAGTATTAGACGATGGTGTGATGATTGCCTTTACTGTCATGGTCTCTGCGTCGAACTCCAAATCAGAGATGCTGATTGTTGGCTTTGTTGGGGTGTCACCACCAAACATCTCACAGCCGCAGTTTAGCAAAGCGATAATCGCGGTTGTAAGAATTGCTAAATTCTTTAATAGTTTCATAAGGCTTTATTATTTAGTAGTTAAATGCGGGTATGTTATCAATCTTCTTAAATACCATCTTATCGCTATCATCCTCACCTATTAGGTTGTCATTTGCCATCCTAACCCAATACATGTAGTCGCCTTCGGCATCCATTGATACAGAGTATTCGCTCGACCAATCGCCTGCGCCGTAATCATACCATCCAGAGAGAATGTATCTATTTGAATAATCGCTCTTGATTGCGAAGCCTCCTGTTGTCTGTACCATATACATCGAGTTGAGGTTGTCCCACATCTCAAAGCTGTGATCCTTCTGCTTAAACTCGATATATAACACGGTGTCCTCTGTAAGCTCCTTGTCGTTCCATGTGTAGAGTTGCCATGCGCCATTTATACTGTTGTATGTCACAGCGATGCCTGGCTCGACCTCTGGCTTAGGAGTAGGCTTTGGCTGCTTGTTATCTTCTGACTTGTGGCATCCTGTGGCAAGGATAGCAAGTGCCACCATGGCGATGCCTAATAGCTCTCTAAAAAGTCTCATTGTTTATCTCTTTATAGTTACCTTTATCATTCTCTCTGAGGGCGTTGCCTCAACACCCTCTAAAATTAGCATTGTGTTAAGCTCATTGCTTATCTCACCGCTGTAGCTTATAATAATATCACCCTCGCTTCGTGGCTCAAGTATCTCTGGCTCGCATCTTAGCGTTAGCCCCTTTACTGTTGAGCGTGAGGTTATTTGCAACGGACTATCTGAGCTATTTGCTACAACAATACGCTCTTTACCTTGTCCATTTATTGTCACCCACTTGCGGCTTAGTCTTAGTGCTCCCGCCTGCTCAGGGAGGTAGTACCACTCGTCACTACTTATAACATCGCCCATGATGGTCACTCGCTCTGTTGGTAGTTCACTGTCGAGCTCCGTGTACACCTTTATCGTGTATCTAAAGCTACTATTACGCCCTGCGGGATTAAAGCGTGCCTCTACCTTAAGCAAACCATTAGATTCCACTACGCTTGGCTGGGTAAGTATTTTGATACATCCGCATGATGAGCGGAGATCTGTTATTGTTATTGCCTTCTCAGTAGTGTTGCGTAGCCTAAAGCTAAAGTTTATAAGCTCCTCACTCGCTATTGTGCCGAGATCTATTGTTGTAGGCTCTGCAACTAACGCCCCAGCCCCCCTTGTGGATTGGGTAGGGTTGATAAGAGAGTCCAGCTGTTGGCGTGTAAGCAGGGTGTTGTGTTGTGCCATAACACCCGTAGGTATTAAGAGCACAAATATCAGCCAAAGTCCTTGCCTCCACATTGCCATACTACAACCAGCCGTTATCGTTTGCACCCTCACGCACGGTAATAGTTACACTATAGCTCTTATCAGCCACTAGGGTGAGAGTCGTCTGACCTACGCCCTTTGCAGTCACTGTTAGAGTGTTATCCTTTAGCTCAACCTCTGCAATGGTAGTGTCTGCTACTATTGCGCTTTGTGCATCTACGATGTTGTAATCTCGAAGCGATAGGGTAGTACTCTCGGTAGGTGCAAGGTAGATATTTGGCAGACGCATAAGTTTACCGCTGCCCTCAATAGCTCTAAGTAGAGCTCCAGCATCCACCAAACGACCCATCTTACCCTTATAATCTTCAAGGTTCATCTTTATAGGTGTTGCACCCGCAGATGTATGTCGCATATAGTACAACTTCTCGCCCTCGAAGTACTCCTCAATATCGCGTGCGCTATTATACATAAGTTGCTTAAACTCCTCAGATGTGAAGTGACGGCCACGCTGCTTGGCATACGAAAGACCAAGTGCCGCAACGCCCGAAACATGAGGACATGCCATTGATGTACCCTCGTAGTAACCGTAGCATGCCTCTCCGTTAATTACAAGGGTTGACAATATAGCTCCCTGATACTCTTGATTATCCTCCTGGCCTACCTCGCCATGATACTCAAGGTCGCCACCTGGGGCGCATAGAAGCACCTCAGTGCCGTAGTTTGAGTATGATGCTGGTGTGTAGTCTGCTGCAACAGCTGCAACAGAGATACACTTTGAATATGCTGCAGGGAATGATGATTGTGCTGCATACTCATTACCCGAAGCAAAGATTGCAAGACCTCCATTTATAACTCCACTTGGTGAGCCCGCCTTGTGAATGAAGTAGTCGAGCGCCTCCTTCTCAAGAGGGTATAGTGCTGCCCACTCCTCCTCAGTTGCAGGACCTGGTGTGTAGCCCATAATGAGGTTTGCCTTGGCTGAGTTGTAGCCCCATGAGCACTGCAAGATAACGGCTCCATTGTCAGCGGCATACTTCATTGCTCGTGCCTCCATAGCAAGTGAACATGCATTTGCACCATCAAATAGCTGAAGCGTCATAATCTTGACACCTCCCTTGCCCTCGCTGTAATCACCGCCAGCAATACCTGCACAACCCTCGTTGTTGTTATTCATCGCTGCGATAGTGCCCGCTACATGTGTGCCGTGGCCCGTGCTGCCGTTAGATGTCCATGAGGTAACACCTGTGTTACGCACGAAATTATAGCCATACTTATCATCTTTGTAGCCATTGCCGTCAGCATCTACGCCAGCATGCAACTCCTCGCCCTCGTTAATCCAGATATTCTCCATTAGGTCGGGGTGGCTCCACATTACAGCCTCGTCCATCACAGCCACGATAATATCTTCGTCGCCTGTGCATAGTTCCCATGCCTCCAAGCAGCCTGCATCACAGCCCGCCAAGGCTCTTGTGCGGCCATCCTCGTTGAATACCAAACTACCATCATTAGCATAGCACCATTGACGCGCTATTAACTTATCGTTGAAGGGCCACTCCGTTGTCTTAGCCTCGCTACGGGTAGTAGTGCTTACGACATGTGCTTGTGCCTTGGCATTGTAGGCACGCTTAAGTTGACGATTACACTGTATCTTATCCACCTCGCCGAGTTGTGCAAGACGCTCAAAGGCGTTGCCGATGTTTTCGTTCGGGTCAAAGCGTACTATATACCATAGGTGTAGTCCCGTCTCGCGGGTGCGCTCCTCATGGCGTGGGTCTACGGGGAATACACGCTCGAAGGAGTAGGCTCCAAGAATATCAAGGACCTCATCAGTCGAGGGTATGCCTGAGCGTGTAGCCTCACCGCCAGAGCGTGTCATCGTCATATCGAGGATATCCTCCATCTCTGGCTTAAACTTGATGATTGCCTCACCAAGATTTGCATCCACAGGTATTATTATTGTGGTGTTATTCTGTTCCAATGGCGAAACTACTATATCATCCTTAACGCATGCTACAGAAAATAGTAGCGATGCTATAATAAGAGCTCTTTTCATCTCTATTCCTCTATTTCATCATTAAACTCATACCTTCCACGATACAGAGGGTATGCCTCAAAGTAGTACTCATAGTTTGTTGGTACATTATCAAAGCCTACGCTATTACCCTTGCTATCTATAGCCTTCTCCAACTGTGGATATAGAAGTACCTCTGCGCCCCACTCCATAATGTTAGGGTGGTAGAGCAACCAATCAGGGAGCGTGCCTGTCATGAAGTTGAGGTTGATACGCAACGACTTCATATTTGGTAGAATGCGAGGTAGTGCCCTCTCCACAGCCCACTTAAGAGTGTCGCCCTGAATATCACTATATTCGTATGCACGAACATTATCCTTGCCTACCTCGAAGTCTGGAAGCTCGCCCTCGATAAAGTTGTACGAAAGTCCCAACTCTTCAAGATTTTCCCATAGCAAGAGTTTGCGAACGGCGTTGCTCTCTCTCATATTTACATACATGCCAATACCATTATCTCCAGCTGTTGAGCGCTTACTGAGGTCCGTTATAGAGGCTCTATGGTTGCTTGAGAGGTTTAGTGCCTTAAGGTGTGGGAAGTTCTCCTCAGTTATAACCTCAGGAATCTCGTTGAGGTTATTGGAGTTTAGGTCGAGAGTCTCAAGTGTATCGCCAAGGTCTGCAAAGTTCTGAGGTAGCGATACTATACCCATAGCAGCAAGGCGCAAATCCTTAAGATATGCGAGTGTTGCCACTTCAGGGCATAGGTCAATACTCTTAATCATCGTATTGACATTACCATACATAGATAGCGTCTCAAGATATTTGAGGTGCTTAATCTCCTCAGGCACACCCTCATTAGTGTCAAAATAGCTGATATCAAGATCACGAACACGACCTACTGCCTCTGGTGTAGGTAGGCCTGCATCGTCCGCCTCCCATAGGCGTAGGCACTCCCAAGTCTGCATGCCTTTTTGGGTTGATATGCCGTTGTCGCTCCAACACTCCATCTTCTCGCAGATGGTGATAACTGCGATAGAGTCGCCCTTGCGGTTATCTTCGATGCGAGGGCCTGCAGCCTGGCGTACAGTGATTGTTGCAGGTGTTACGAGTGCTGCGCCCTCCTTTGGTACAAGGTTAAGGGTCGCTACACGCTCGTTGCTACTTGAGTTCATCTTCCAGTCAAAGTGTATGCGTGTCTTGCGTGGTCGTGCACCACGGTCAAGGTTTAACTCATACTCCTTCTTTACGATAATCCATGCTGGGGCATCCTTAATTTCGAACTCAACATTTGTCTCAATATCGAGCTCCACCCATCTATTTGCGTAGGCGTCTGATGCAGCGATACGCACCTCGCTATCCGCAACTTTAATGCTGCGTGGGAAGCCCTCCTGTCGAATGTCGATGCTCTTAAGCTCCTCGCCCATTGAGGTGATGCTAACCTTTGTCTCGCGGGCATCGTTCATAAGCGCTGAGTCAATCTTAATGGTGCACTTAACATCGCCACGGCCATTTGCAGGGGATACCAATACCCATGGTGCGTCGGTCTTAGCCACCCACTCTCTATTGGAACTGATTTTTACCTGATACTCACCACCTACAGCCTCAGCCTCGATATTATCCATATCGCTATTGAACTTAATGGATGTATCATCCTTTGAACAAGCTGAGAGTAGTGTGCCTGCCAAAAGTAATATATATAACTTCTTCATAATCTCTTATCGTTTAGTCGAGGTTAAGAGCATCACAACCACGAATATTCTGTGTTGAGTCGTAGATTAGCGCGTAGTATCCCTGCTTGATATATTCACAGACACTCGATACATCTATCGAGATATTTGGGTTGTCCTTAATCTCAAAGAGAAGGATAGATGGTGATATTATATCATCAATATTACCCAAGTCGTTCGAGCCAATGTAGAATCCTGCAAGCTTCTCATGCTTACCTATACCCGTAGGCCACTCTCTAAGTGTGCGGTTGCCCTCATCATCTCGCTGTTGGCGTATACTTAACACGGTGAGGCTATTTACGCTTAGTGGTGCTCGTGGGAATGCTTCAAATGCATTGTTCGAAAGGTCAATACCGTAGAGGTATGGGATATTCAAGTTGCTGAAGTCATACTCAGGTAACTCCTTAAGACGGTTAAAGCTCAGGTCTATGGTTGTAAGACCCTCGCTGCCTGAGCCTGTAAGAGCGCCCGCCTTAATCTCACGCATACCATTTGCGCTGAGCATAAGGATGTTGATGTATGAACCTGAGTTCATAAGACGCGCAGGAAGCTCCTGAAGTCTGTTATTTGCAAGATTAAGTGTCTCGGTGTTGACACCGCGCCATGCGTCACCATTCTCCAAACCGGTAATCTTGTTTGACGAGAAGTCAACGGAGATAAGTGTATAAACGGATCTTGCTGTAAATAGGTCTGGTAGAAGCTCGATTGCGTTGTTTGAACATGATAGAGTCTCAAGCTGGCTAAGACCACAGAAGTAACCATCCTCGGCAGTGTATAGCTTAGATATATTGTTGTAATCCAAGTATATCGTTGTTGGGTTTATACTCTTGCCAAATGGATGTACTGTGTGAAGCTTATTGCTATTACAGTCCAAAAGACCGATTCTGCTCATCTTGGCCAAATCATCAGTAGATGGTGTCTCCTTAAGGTTGTTGAAGCCCATGTATAAGATTTGTACCTTATCGCCCGAAGCACCATGAATTAGTGCCTCCCAATCAGCCTTGAGCTGCTCGGCAGATATATTGTAGTTCATCGCTACATTGAGCGACTGAATAGCAGGTAGCTCGGTGATAAGCTCATGAGGTAGAGCCTTAAGGTTCTTACAGTTGTATATCTCCACATCCATGAGGTTTGTGAAGTTTGCCCATGACCAGCTATCGCTCTCTGCGTAGAATGGTGACTCCTTGCTAACCTCCACAAAGAACTCCTCGATAGGGGAGTTGGCGATGAAGAACTGCTCCAACTTTGTAAGACGCATCATAGCGCGTGAAATACCAGTGATGCCGTTTGTGAGGTTGCCGAAGGCTACATCCTTAAGGTTGATGCGGCTTGATAGGATAGGACGCTGTGTAGCATCTCGGTTGATGATGCTCTTAAGCTCTGGGCTTAGTCCATCGCGTACATCGCGCTTAAGCACTTTGTCATGGTAGTCCATAGCATCCAAGCGACTCTTGCCTTGGGCGTTGTAACCTCCGATAAGCTCGTTATGGTTGCCCAGGTAGAGTAACTTAAGGTCTGTAAGCTGACCGATAGCATCAGGTACTACACCCTCAGCACCGAAGCCTGAGAGGTTGAGATTCTCGACACGACCCTCGGTGTTGAGCGTAACACCTGGCTGCTCGCCCCACATATCAATATCCTTGTCGAAGTTCCAGTTGGTGCCTGCGGTGTACTCCTCGCCGTGGAATGACCAATTTTCGCCATCCAACGCCTCCCAGATCTCCTTAAGGGCGATGTAATCCTTGATATGCTCGGCTGTGTTTGAGAGAAGGATAGGTACATCCGTCACAACATTAAGTTGGTTATGGCTGATGCTAAACTCTCTCTTTAGCTCCTTGATATCAATGTTTGTATCAAGAGCGTAGTTACCCTTAACATCAGAGTAGGTTGTATACTTTATGATTGTGTAGTCGCCTACATCCAACCAATGGTCACCTACACACTCAATGTAAGATGTGAGGTTAGTGCCCTTGTCACCCGCCTCTGTGAAGTCCTCGTGCATAGATAGCTGACGAGCCTTGATTGTGGTCTCCGTACCTCGTGTCTTGTGCTTTACGGTGATGTCAACCGCCTTGATTGCGCCAAAGAGATAGTCGCCAGAGAAATCTGCGCGTGTTGCAAACTCCTTGACAAGACGGAAAGAGATCTTGCCATGCTTGATGCTGTTCTCGATGATAAGATTATCTTTCGTAAGACCATTCTTCACCACCTTAAAGTCGTGGCTCTCAATATCTCCATAGCACAGCACCTCATCAAGGTGGTCGTAAAGAACGCAGTTGTTAATGCGATATGTACCCACGAGTAGGCGTAGCTTATCGCTAAGAACACCCCACTCGGCATTATCCCTATCGTTTACATTGATAGGCAGGGTCTGTGTGATATATCCACCATTCTTCTGTTGTAGTGTTACTTTGATTTTGCGTGCATCAGCAAGCCAGTATAGAATATCGCTGGCGCGTGATTGCTCTGTGCCAGCATCGGGATCGCCCTTTAATATTTGAAACTGCACATATCCATACTCCGCATTTGGCTCAACATCTTTATCGCGCTTACATCCCGCCATAAGGATCAGCGCAGAGCTGAGAACCAAGGACCAGATAAGTATAATCTTATGTTGCATATAGAGTGTGTTCTATAAATAATTGTTTGTTGTTGTACTTTTACCAACGCACTACTTTGTTGGAGGTGTAACAACGAGGAGCTTCTTGGCCTCGCCGTTAACCTTGAATAGGATATATATATTCTCGCCACCAATCTCAAAGCCCGCCTTAGGACCGTTAAGCTGGATAGCAAGAAGCTCGTCTACATTCTCACCGATGTAGAACTCATCGTTAGACATTTTAAGCAATTCGTTCTTATACTTTACCTCTACGGTAGCGTTGCCAAGGTCATAGTTCTCGGTGTCCCATCCCTCGATGCGTGGGTTGATTACGATGCCTGGCTGGCGACCCTGAAGTGGGTTGACGAAAGGTGCTGTGTAGGCCTCGCTTACGCCATACTCCTCCAAAACATCAGCATTGGTGTAGTGTGTTGCAGAAATCTCGTATGCAGTGATAGAGTGGTAGATGTGCATCTCACTCTCTGGGTCTGCCTCCTTAGTGCCGCGCTGAGTGAAGTCGGCAATTACATACTTCAAAAAGTCGCTATTAAGCATTGGAAGATCTACGCCTGAGCTATTATCCATCTCAAAGACATCGCCATTCTCAAAGTTTGTACGATAGATGTTGTATATACCATCAGGTATTGCTAAAACTTGACCATAGCGAAGCGTCTCAGTAGAGTCGATTGTTAGTGTCATGCTCTCCTTGTTGTAGTGCATCCAGCTATTTCGGTCATTCTCGACAAACACTCTGTATGAAGGCATGCCACGCTCGATGATACGCTCGATATAGGCGATGTTATACTTGTCGCTCTGTGCAATAATGTTGAACTTGAGTTCATTCTCGAATGTGGTTATGTCTCCCTCGTTATTCTCCTGGCTGAAGCTCTTACCATCTGGTGTCACCTTCCAGCCAAAGTTGTTGCTTGTAGGACCCTCGATAATGATGATGTCATCACCCATGCCATTGTAAATCAGTGGGAAGCTGAAGCTAACCTCGCCCTTAAGATCTGTGAATGTGATTGTGTGGCCTTCCTCAGCCTTGAAAGGCCAGCGCTCACGGTCGCCATTGTTTATAATGCCGAAGTATGCCTCTACCTGCTCTCCCGCGTATCCTGCAATTGCATCACCCTTGACGGCAACCCACTCAGGGAACTCTGTAGCTACAAAGTCGAAGTTCGCCTCAATGAGAATTGGGGTGTAGCCGTTGTATGCCAAAGGAATACTCTTAATCGGCTCGTTTGCAATGTTGTAAATCTGTATGTATAGATTCTTTGGAGCGCGCTTTACCTCGGCGATAATTGCTCGGTGGTTACCAATGGTAATGGTAATCTTAGCTGTTGTTACCTGGTCTCTAATCTGCTCATTGCCGATGTTTAGTGTAATACTGTGTGTGCCAGCATTACCCTGCATCTCTGTAAGGTTACCTCCAGATGTCTCAAATGTACACCATACTGAGTCTGAGCTAAGATACCACTTGCTGTTTGCTGTGAAGGTAAGGTTTGGACGGTCGCCTGCCTTACAATCAATAATAGCTTTGTTGGGAAGGTCTGGAATGGTGTCAATCTCATCTGTACATGATGTGATAGAAATCGCCAATGTTGCTGCGAGCACTATAGACCATACTCTTCTAAATAGTTGTGTTCTCATATCTGTAAATTATTTATTATTCTTCAAAATTAACTCGACCTAATTTATAGAAGTTTCCTTAAAATCCTTCACGCATGATGCGCTCCGCCTCTTCGTCTGATATCCACTCAAAGATATTTACGAAAATTCCTACAACGCCAACATTGTCGACATACATCGTTGTGTAGAGCACCATAAAGTTTTCGCATGTGCCGTAGTAGGAGCTGTACTCCTTAGGTTCGCTCATCATCAACTTGCCATTGCCGTATATCGTGCCAAAGGCCTCGCCTGTAGTGCCAAGCATCTGCTCTGCTGGTACTATCACAATTGGCTCAAGACGGTCACTGTCGTCTAACATAACGCGGATGTCGTAACCCTCGTAGAACATATCCTTGATGATAACGGTGCTTGTTGCGCGGTCTACCTCCGTCTTAACAAGGCGTGAGTCTGAGTTCATATACTCCATAAGCCATGTAGAGGTAACCTTTGCGTAACCCGCGAAATTGTCAATATCGAATGGGCAGCAGCGCTGCAAAGTAATCTCCGTGCGTATGCCATGAGCCTCAATTACCTCCTCCTCGTTAAGCACAAGCTCAAGGATAATCTTAGGCTGCTCGGTAATTCCAATGTTTTCGGCGATACCTCGGATGCGTACTGCTGTGGTAAGCGAGCCCGCAGGTATTGTCACCGTGTTGCTTTCGATTTTGAAGTGAAGATTCTCGGTGGCGCTACTCTCCGAAGTTATAACCTCCACGCCAATATTACGGTCGTGGTTTGCGGTGTGTGTAGCAGATATCTCAACCTCGAACCACTCCTTGTCGTCAATAACACCAAATATATGTTCTGTCTCGGTGAATTGAATGTCGTCTGGAGCCTGATATGTTGGTTGTTCATCCTTACAACCGAAAAGGACGGAGGCTATGCAGAGAATAATTAAGCGTTTAATCTTCATAATTTGCATGTTTCTATATGTCGCTATCAATAAATGTTTCTAACTTAAGTTGGTAATTTGTCTATTTATACCTCGCAAGTATAAATAGTAAAGTAGACAAAGATAGGAATATTATCTCGAATTTTCAACGCTAATTATAAAATAATTACATATCATGCGAAATTATTCGAATATGTAGTTCTGTGTAGGTGTGTAATGTGGTCTTTTGTGGTTTGCTATTTGGTCTAAACTTATTGGCTTTTCGTTGATTTAGGTATTTATACTACCATTAGCTGGGGTAAAAATAGATACCTTTGCCTGACGAAAAATAGTAGCGAAAATGGGTAGATATTTCGATATGCTTTTGGAGGATGTGCGCCTTAGGGAGGGACTCAAGGCGTGCATGAATTGTGGTGTTTGTACCGCTGTGTGTCCTGCGGCAGAGTTCTACAATTATGACCCTCGCCAGATTGTTGCTATTGTGCAGACGCGCGATGACGAGGAGATAGAGCGACTGCTCAAGGGAGATACGATATGGTATTGTGGCGAGTGTATGTCGTGTAGGCCACGCTGTCCACGAGGTAATACGCCAGGTTATGTTATCCAAGCGTTGCGTACTCTATCCCAGAAATTGGGGTACTTTGTAGAGAGCGAAAAGGGGCGTCAGCAGTTGGCTCTAAAGCGCTTTATTGGGGATAATATTCTTGCTACGGGTTACTGCCTAACACCTCGAAATATACACCCTGAACTGCACCCTGAGCAGGGTCGCGTATGGGAGTGGATATATGAACATGATGAAGAAGTATTCGGTTTGTTTTCAGAGTGTTATGGTAAGAGTGGTGCGGGCGCTCTTCGCCGTGTAGATGATGAGTCTATGGCGGAGATAAATCGCATATTTGAGGTCTCTGGAGGCAAGGCTTTCTACGACAATATCGAGGTGCACTCCGAGCGTAAGGCTCGTGAACTTGGCTACGACGGTGCAGATGATAAATACCTTATGGATGTCTATACGCTTAATTCCGAAAACCACTATTAGTTATGAAACGAGCATCATGGCAGGAGTATCAAAAAGATATTGCAGAGGATAGATACTACTATGCGCGTAGTTGCATACGCCAGAACTTCTTCCCTGGCAGTGAGCGAGCATTTCTAAATATCCTCAAAAACGACCTCGGTAAGGATATATACGATGATCCTCTGCATACATCGTGTACAGGTATAGGTTACCACTCAGATGTTGTGCCGTTGGAGACCATAATGACCGTTGTGGCGCGTCAGTTTGCCCTTATGGCAGAGGCGGGATACGAGAACTTTGTATCGTCGTGCATAACCTCATTTGGAATATATAATGAGGTGCTATCAACATGGGAGGAGTTTCCTGAGACTGAGGAACGTACGCGTAGATATCTAAAGGAGGCGACAGGGCGTGAATTGGTCAAGCCTCGTTCTATTGCCCACACCTCAGATATTATCTTTACGCATCGTCAGGAGATAGCTCGCAGGGCTAAATGTCGTCTGGTGAATATGCATACGGGTGAGCCGCTTAGGGTAGTAGAGCATATCGGATGTCACTATGCAAAGATATTTCCTAAGTCGGGAATTGGTGGCTCGGAGTTCCCTTATGTCTTGGCTGGTATGATAGAGTCGTGGGGTGGTAGTGTGGTAGATTATCCTGAGCGTCGTCACTGCTGTGGCTTTGGCTTTAGAAACTACCTTGTACAGGCAAATCGTGGCTCGTCAATAGCAAATTCCCATAAGAAACTTGAGAGTATGGCGCCATTCAAGCCCGACTTCATCGTGGCTAACTGTCCAGGTTGTGCGATGTTTCTTGATAAGTGGCAATATGCTATAGCTGAGATGGATGGCACGATATACGGTGCTGATGGAAAGGGTATTCCTGTGCTCACATACGAGGAGATGGCAGGCCTTGTCTTGGGGTATGATCCATGGGAACTCGGCATGCAGTTTCATCAGGTAGATGTAGAGCCGTTGCTTGATAAATTGGGCGTGGAGTATGACTCTAAGGCGAAGTATTTGGGTAAGGATGGTAAGTATATCGGTGAGCCTAAGCCTGTGGCGGTAAATTGTGAGTCGGAGCGATTTATATACGAAATGAAAGAGAACTTAGAGAGATGGTAAAGCGTGTAGTTATTGTTGGCGGAGGTGCTGCAGGTATGCAGACAGCCCTGGAGCTAAAGTCTCGAGGTATCGAGCCGATGATTGTTGAACGCGATATCGAGCTTGGTGGCAAGGTGCGAGGATGGCATAAGCTCTTTCCCTCGTTTATCTCTGCAAAAGAGGTGCTAATGCCTATTGTTGAGCGTGTTAAGTCGGAGCGTATTCGATGCTTTTTGGGTCAGGAGGTGGTGCAGATTGCCTCAGATGGTGTAACGCTGCGTTCGGGTGAACGAGTCCTTGCCGATGCTGTTGTGGTGGCTACGGGTTTTACTCTCTTTGATGCGCACCGCAAGCAGGAGTATGGCTATGGACTCTACGATAATGTTATTACCTCGGTGGATTTAGAGCGTATGATGAATGGCGGTAGGGTGACGCTCGCTGACGGTACGGAGCCACGCCGCATAGCGATATTGCACTGCGTAGGCTCGCGTGATGAGAAGGTGGGGCAGCGCCACTGCTCTAAGGTGTGTTGTATTACGGGTGTTAAGCAGGCAATAGAACTTAAGCAACTCTTTCCCTCAGCAGATATCTTTAATTTTTATATGGATATCCGTATGTTTGGTCCTGGCTACGAGGAGCTATATCGTGAGGCGCAGGAGAGGTATAATGTCCACTTCGTGCGTGGCCGTATCTCGGAGGCTGCCGAGACAATAAATAAGCGTATTCAAATCAAGGCTGAGGATACGCTTACAGGTAGGCCACTGCGCATGACTGTAGATATGTTGGTCTTGTTGGTTGGTATGTGTGCTAACTATGAGAATGAGAGTTTGGCCAATTCTGCGGGGTTGTCGTTAGCACCGAATGGCTACTTTAGAGCACAGGATAGCTTTCTTGGCTCAGTGTGTAGTGAGCGTGAAGGTATCTTCTTCGCTGGTGCTGCAACAGCGCCCAAGAGCCTCGCTGATAGCCTTGCTGAGGCATCGCTCACAGCCTCAAAAGTTGATGAATATCTTAGTAATAAGTTTCAGCCATGGTAGCAATGAACTTTGGATATAGTATAAGTAGACCTCGCGCTATCGACTTAGATACGAATGACTTACGCAAGAGTGTTGGTATTATTGAGGAGATGCCGGAGTTGCAGGCTTGCATAGGTTGTGGGTCGTGTACAGCATCATGTACGGCGGGTAATTTGACGGATTTTAATTTCCGTAAGCTTCACACATCGGTGCGCCGTGGCGAGTATCAGGGTGCCTACGAGGAGATAGGTAAGTGTATGCTCTGTGGTAAGTGTCGCTTGGTGTGTCCGCGAGGTATCAACACACGAGGCCTTGTTATGCTCATAAAACGAAAACTCGGAGACTTCTAAACCTCTCTATTATGACCTTCTATGCCCCCTTTACCATACCATTTATCGTGGGTGCTACCTTTATGTTTGCGGTAGTAGCTGCGAAGTGGACACTCTGGTTTATTCGCCTACCTAAGGTGGATAGACGCCTTGTGCGTAGTAACCTCTTTACTCGTAAGACTATCCTTGCTGCGTGGGAGGTTGTGCGTGAGTCGTTGCTTCATGTGCGTATCTTTAAGGTCAACCCAAAACTTGGCTATATGCACATGTCCTTGGCGTTTGGTTGGTTTCTGCTTATTGCGGTGGGGTGGATAGAGACTATATTCTATTTGGGCTGGGAGATGATACCTCTTCAAGGGCATGTCTTCTTTAAGTATTTTATGCCTCTGAATAATATCTCGGAGCATATATATATCTTTGAACAACTCATGGATGCGCTTCTTTTGTTCGTGCTTTCAGGTGTGGCTCTTGCATGGTATAAACGCCTTAGGTCCAAGTCTCTCGGACTGCGCCGTACAACCAAACATATACTCTTTGATAGGGTGGCGCTCTCGGCATTGTGGTTTATTTTTCCTGCGCGCCTTGTCGCAGAGAGCCTGACTGCTGCAATATATGGCGGTGGGGGCTTCCTTACGGGCGGTATTGGTGGCGTGTTGAGTGGGGTTGTGGAGCGCGAAGTTTTGATGATGATGTATGAACCTTCGTGGTGGTTCTACTCAGCAATGTTGGGCATCTTCTTTGTCGCTATGCCCTTTTCTCGCTATATGCATATTTTTACGGAGATACCTCTTATCTTCTTGCGCCGTTGGCAGTTGCACCCAACCGCAGAGCGCAAGTCGTACGATAACTTCGAGATCGAGGCGTGTTCGCGTTGCGGTATATGTATTGACCCGTGCCAGCTGCAAGCAGACCTCGGTATAAATGATACACAGTCGGTCTATTATCTGCGCGATAGACGCTATAATATGCTGTCATTGAAGGTGGCTAATAACTGCCTAATGTGTGGCCGCTGTGAGAGCGTATGCCCTGTGGGTATTAACCTCGCTACGCTGCGCCTTAACTCGCGTGCTAAACGCCGTAATATACCCAACGAGGGACGATATAAATATATTAAAGGTCTTGATCGCTCTGTAGGCTCGGGCCGTGTGGGTTATTTTGCTGGTTGTATGACACCGCTAACACCCGCCGTACAACGCTCCATGGAGCAAATATTTCGCGTTGCGGGGGAAAATGTCTGGTATGCTGATAAGGATGGTGGTGTTTGCTGTGGTAGACCTCTTATGCTCTCGGGTGAGACCGATGCTGCGCGCAAGATGGTGGTGTATAATACAGACCTGTTCCGTAAACATGAGATTACAACCCTTGTTACCTCATGTCCTATCTGCCTGCGTGTATTTAAGGAGAGCTATCATCTTGATGGTATAGAGGTGCTTCATCATAGTGAATATATCGACCGCCTTATAGCTGAGCAGAGACTTACGCTTGGAACTAATACTGCTAAATATAGCTACCATGATCCGTGTGAACTTGGTCGAGGTCTTGGTGTGTATGATGCTCCACGCCGTGTTATAGAGAGCATCGGCGAACTTCGTGAGCCTGAACATAATCGCTCAAACTCGCTCTGCTGTGGAGGCTCGTTGGCAAATACTGTTATTGATGATGCTCAGCAACAACGCATAGCTAAGCGTATGACTAAAGAGCTGGAGAATACGGGATGCGATGAGATTGTCACCTCATGCCCACTGTGTAATAAGAGTATCGCGCGTGCTGCAACTATACCTACAAAAGATATTGCTGAAGTGGTGGCCGAGAGGATAGTCCAAAAATAAGAGTAAATGTATAAAAGTGTTAAGTGGTTGATTGATAATGGAATGATGAATATTGGTAAAAATAATATTAAAATTTTTTCAAAAATGTTTGGAGGAATAGAAAATTTGTACTATCTTTGCACTCGCAATTAAGGAAAAACGGCATACGCCATTTAACGATACATCGCGGGGTAGAGCAGTTGGCAGCTCGTCGGGCTCATAACCCGGAGGTCGGAGGTTCGAGTCCTCCCCCCGCTACTACAACGGACAACTTCGGTTGTCCGTTTTTTTTGTTGCGTGCGTCGCTACTGCGTAGCTCACGTGGTGTAGGAGTGTGTGGCGATGTGTGTAAGCCCACAGCCACTACCCCTACGCCACGCCACCTATGGTGGTTACGCCCGCAACAATATTCAACCGTAGTGTGTTGATGTCTGCTCACATAATGTCGGAGGTTGCGCGGATATCAATGAGTCTATTGCTCGACCTTGTGGTCTGCGCTAAAAGGTATCCGCGCTACGGCTTTAGCCGTTCGAGTCCTCAATTATATCTACAATCCCTCTACAAATCCTTTTTTGATAAGGAGGAACTTGGCCAAAGAACCTTTAAACGCTCTTTAATAAAGCCGATGTTTCGGAGTTTTAGCTTATGAAATTCGCGAAACTTATTCTAAATCATTATTGGCAATCGGTGGTTAGCGCTGCCGATTGCCTATTTTTAATGTTTTTACAAGTATGTTAAGTCTTTTTCGAACATTGAGCGTTATATATTTGGAAGCGCGTTTCCAACAAACGATAACAAATTATGAAACTAACAAACGAAAACAAACAACTCACCCGCCTCGCTGAGCTAATGCAGTCCGAACGCAACGATCTGTTTCGATATGCCTGCTATCGGTTGGGGTCTGCTTCAGAGGCTGAAGACGTGGTACAGGACCTATACCTGAGGCTCTCGAAACAGAGCGCACGGCTTGCCGAAATTGAAGACTTGAAAGGCTATGTTTATCGCTCATTGACAAATAGTTGCACATCTATGTTGCGTTCGCGCCGAAAATTTACCTCGACCGACGCACTCGACACACTATCGAGCGACGACCTTGCACCCAAAGATTTCGAACAGGAGTTTCGTTTGATTGAACGACTAATGGCTTTGCTACCCGACGAGCAGAGCGAAGTGATTCGCCTGCGAATCTATGGCGGACGTCAATTTTCTGAGATCGCTGCAATATGCGACATACCGCTCACAACGGCAAAGTCGCGGTTTCGCTACGGTATCGACAAACTGCGCGAGGCTCTTACAGAGCGCGGGTTAATTTAACAAAAAAACAGGTAATTGCTATGAAAACCAATAATTTAGACAACTTTTCGGACGATCGCGTAGTCGATATTCTTTCGCCACGATTCGCCCCCTCAACCAACCTCGAATTTAAAGTCACTGCACCCGTACCGCGCCGCCGCTTTATTTGGCAATTTGCACGCGTTGGAGGTATTGCCGCAGTAGTTGCTATTGCCCTCTTCGTTGGTATCAAAGGCGTGCAGACCAGCACCGCCCGCGAGGTGGTCGAGCGATCAATGACTCAACTGCTCGAATCGGATAACTACCTCGTTCAATTCACAGCAAATGTTACCGAGAACAGGAATTCACAGGAACTCTATGATATTGATTTCGATGGGACTTTGATGCAGGGTACCGTCGAGATTCGCAAAGAGGACTCAAAGATCAAAATAGCTATCAAATGGCATGACAAGGCTCGTTCTATGGAACTTTATGACGGCGAAAGCTATCGACGCTACCAAAACGGACAATTAGTACTCGAACGACCCCACGGAGGAATCGACCTCACTCTGTTCTCTACGATCGATAAATTGAAGGAGTACGCTTTGTTAACGGGTATACTGCTAAAATTCCGCGAGGAAGGCGACATGATCTTTGTCAGCACGAGGGGCGACAAGGTCGGGATTGTTGCTCGTTTCTCAAAGAGCGAGGGTCGCCTGCTCGGTGTCGAGTGCTCAGGGCTTTATAACGGGCAGCACGTTACAGTACTCACCGTCGATCAGATTGACTTCGATGCGCCACCCACCGAGTAAGTGCTACATATCCTTTTATAACAATCCCCCCTCCCTGGGAACTCTCCGCTTATAAACTCTAATTCATTATTGGCAATCGGTGGTTAGCGCTGCCGATTGCCTTTTTCGTATCTTGAGACCCAACGACATAAATCTAATAACACGCTCGTAGTCCGCTACAAATCTGTTAGAAATTTCGATGTGGAGTCCGACAACTTCGGTTGTCAGTTTTTTTTGTTTGCTTTGGCAAGTACAGTCCACTTAAATGGCTTAATGGGGGCTTATTGGTGAGGGTCAGACGTGCGGGTGAACAGCGAATATGGTCGGGGATAAAAACAAAAAAACGGAAGATTGCTCTTCCGTTTTGGTGCCCAGGACAAGACTCGAACTTGCACGAGCTTGCGCTCACTACCCCCTCAAAGTAGCGTGTCTACCAATTTCACCACCTGGGCTTTTGAGGTTTGGGTGTGCAAATGTAGTAACTTTTTTTTAATCTGCAAACTTTTTATGCTAAAAGTTTAGAGATAAAATAAGGCTTGATAACTAACTGTTTGTTATCAAGCCTTTTATATGTCGAAATAAATTTCGTTATTACAAGCCGAACTCCTGCTTTAGGCGGTCCACCTCGTCGAGTTTCTCCCATGAGAAGAACTCAACCTCCTTAGCGAACTCCTTGCCCTTCTCGCCTACGAAGCGTACCATCTCAGTGTATGGGCGGCGACCAAAGTGACCATATGATGCTGTTGCCTCGAAGATAGGGTACTTCAAGCCGAAGCGCTCAACGATAGCCGCTGGGCGTAGGTCGAACATCTTGCCGATGCGCTCTGCGATCTCGCCGTCGGTAAGGTTAACATTCGATGTGCCGTAGGTATCAACATAGATTGATAGTGGCTGTGCGATACCGATAGCGTAGCTCACCTGCACCAACACCTCGCGTGCGATACCTGCTGCAACCATATTCTTTGCGATATGGCGTGCTGCGTATGCTGCCGAGCGGTCAACCTTAGATGAGTCCTTACCAGAGAATGCGCCACCGCCATGAGCACCACGACCACCGTAAGTATCAACGATAATCTTACGACCAGTAAGACCAGTGTCACCATGAGGGCCACCGATAACGAACTTACCTGTAGGGTTAACATGAAGGATATAGTCATCGCCGATAAGCTCTGCAACCTTATCTCCTGCGCGCTCCAAGCGAGCCTTAACGCGTGGGATAAGGATGTTGCGTACATCGTCAGCGATGATACGCTGCATCTCGCGCTCTGCCTCCTGCTCTGAGCGTGTATGTGTAGGGAGAATGAACTCGTCGTGCTGTGTAGATACCACGATAGTGTGTACGCGCTTTGGACGGCGGTCATCATCGTACTCGATAGTAACCTGGCTCTTAGAGTCTGGGCGTAGGTATGTCATAACCTCACCCTCGCGGCGGATAACAGCCAACTCCTTAAGGATAACATGTGAAAGGATAAGTGTTGCAGGCATAAACTCGCGTGTCTCCTCAACAGCGTAGCCGAACATAATACCCTGGTCACCAGCACCCTGATCCTCGCCATCCTTACGATCAACGCCCTGGTTGATATCTGATGACTGCTCATGTATTGCTGATAGGACACCGCATGATGCTGCATCGAACTGATACTCGCTCTTGTTATATCCAATCTTATCGATAACGCGGCGTGCAACGCCCTGAATATCAACATAACCCTCAGAACGCACCTCGCCAGAGATAACAGCAAGACCTGTAGTACATAGTGTCTCGCATGCTACCTTTGAGGTAGCGTCATAGCGCAAAAACTCATCGAGAATAGCGTCTGAAATCTGGTCTGCAACCTTATCTGGGTGTCCCTCAGATACAGACTCTGATGTAAATAGAAATGCCATAGCTTTATAATTTTATATTGTTATACATACTCTCCACGCATAAAACGCTATGCATGGTCGAAATAGTGTATATGTAGGGCGTGATTGAGCTAAAAAGATGCTGCCATAGCAACGCTTAGGAGTGCCGTTTTAGCATTTTTTTATTGTGGTTGCAATCAGTCCAAATCCCTCCACATCTTATTTCGGCGGCAAAGGTAATAAATTTTCAGAATATGCAAAAATAGAACCGATATTTATTTTTTATGGCGCTATAAATATCGGTTATATATAAGGTATGTTTTTCTATCTCCTGCCTTAGCCTCTATTACGGTTTATGACATGCTCCATAATTATCACTGTTAGCACACCCATTGCGAAGCCGTTACCTACTAAAGGCTCGATGACTGCTGGTATAATACCCTTAGGCATGAGCTGGAAGAGCATGGCCACCATAAGTGGAAGGCTTATGGTTAAAGCCTCAGGGAAGTTGTTTACAGCCTTTGTAGAGTGTAGCATCTCTAAGCTGGCAGCAAGCTGTGTACTCATCAAAAATAGGAGTATCACACCTATGACAGGATTTGGAATATTTGTCAATGCCCAAACAACATCTGGGAATATAGCGCAAAGGATAAGCGCTATGGTTGAAGGTATCATCACACGGCGTGCAGCACATCCTGTTGAGGCGATAACACCTGGGCTCATCGAGAAGTTTACAGGGCCAAGTACACCCATGCTTCCTGATACTATATTCATAACGCCTGTAATACGCACACCACGCTTTAGGCGAGCATCCAATTTATCGGCCTTAAGCATCGCACCCAAAGACTCAATAGAGCCAATGTCGTTGATAAGTAGAGCGATGTAACAGATGAAAAATGCGATGATAAGTCCCCAGTCGAGTGTAAATTCGCTGATGAATAAGTTGTCGATGTTTGCTGTTGTCGCCACGCGCTCCTGCATAGGGAAGAGCGAGTAGTAGGCAATACTACCCACAACCAAGGCAATAGGTACAACGGCGCTCTTAGCTACGCCCGTAAGTGTGCGGTTGAGTATCACCATGCCGATGCATCCTACGATGGTGAATATCAAACCAAAGAGGTGCTCGCCATCATGCGCCACGGCAGGGAATATAAGACCCTTGATTACAGGGCTTAGGGTGAAGGCTATAAGCATCAATATTACAATTACGATGCGTGGCGTAAAGAGCCTCTGTATCTTACGCATTATGCCGCCGAGGCTGATAAGGGCTACCAACACGCCGCCAACAGCAATAGATGAGTATATGGCATTTACCTCAGCTCCTGCGCTTAATGACGACAGCACACCTACAAGGAGTACCGATGCTGGACCTACAACCATTGGCATCCTATGACCCCACAACACCTGAATAAGTCCTGTTACGCCCATTACGGCGAATAACTTTTGCGAGTATAGAAGCTTCTCGGCAGGTGAGCCCTGCGCCACAAATACACTTGTTGCCACCACAGCCACTGCAAGGATAAACCACTGCAACGCATAGAG
>JAFYRL010000080.1 GCA_017546975.1 Alistipes sp. | reverse complement strand
GCTAACCAGATCGCTGAGGTTGCAGAGTTCTTCTCATTCGGTACTAACGACCTTACTCAGATGACTCTTGGTTTCTCTCGTGACGATATCGCTAAGTTCTTGCCTATCTACTTGGAGAAGAACATTCTTAAGAATGACCCATTCAAGGTATTGGATCGCAACGGCGTAGGTCAGCTTGTTCGTGAGGCAGTATTCAAGGGCCGCACAACTCGTCCAGACTTGAAGTGTGGTATCTGCGGTGAGCACGGTGGTGAGCCATCATCAGTAGAGTTCTGCCACAACGCAGGTTTGAACTATGTAAGCTGCTCTCCATTCCGTGTGCCTATCGCACGCTTGGCTGCAGCACACGCTGCTCTTAACGAGTAAGCACATAGCTTATATATATGATAGATGAGGGCGGCAAATACCGCCCTCATCCATTTTTATTATGCAGAAAAATTGATATTTTTTGCAAAAATAATCATAAAAGTTTGGCGGTTACATTTTTTTGTAGTAATTTAGTACTGCGAAACAAATTTATCAACTTAATATTTGAAAGTTATGATTATTACATTTAATGAATTGCGCCGCATCAAGGACAAGTTGCCAAGCGGCAGCTCACAGCGCATTGCAGACGAATTGGGAATTGATGTTGATACAGTACGTAACTACTTCGGTGGAAAGCACTTCGAGGCTAAGGAGGGTATCGGTATTCATATAGAGCAGGGACCTGATGGTGGTGTTGTAACTCTTGATGATACAACAATTTTCGACGCTGCTATGCGCATCATCAACGAGCAGAAGGAGTAATTTAACTCTACATAGAACATAGAGGTTGCGGTACAAACTGCAACCTCTTATTTTATATATATGTATCACACTACATATAAGGCGACCGTATATCACATTTGGGAACAAAATTTATCGCTTAGTCAACTCTTTTTAGATTTCGTTTTTCACTTTCCACTTTTATTTGTATCTTTGCGCGTTATATATAGTATTGTAAAGTGGAGCTAATTACCAACATACTCATCGAATACCTAAAGCACAATAAGCGTATTGTTGTGCCTAAGCTCGGTGCGTTTATCGTTAAGCAGCCATCGGGGATTGTTCGTTTCTCCGATCTTATGCGTAACGATGATGGAGTATTGCGCTCACTACTTATCGCCTACGGCATGAGCGCGCTTGAGGCTAATGGCAAGATAGACCGCTTTGTTTTTGAGATACGCCACGCCATTGGACAGAACCAGGGATACACTCTTGAGGGATTAGGAGAGTTCCGCGCGGGAGATAACAACACTATAACATTTATTCATAAGCTCGAGCCTCGCGTTATAGGCGGAAATATCAAGCCCCCTGTAGAGGTACTTAACATTGAGAAGCAAAAGCTCCAGCTTGTGGCCCCTATGCAAAATAGTGCAGATGTAGCGCCTAAGAGCGAGAAGAAGCGCAAGGCAAAGGCAAAATCCAAGGAGGAGGAGAATACCCTAACTCTGAATAAGCCTGACGCCTACCTACGCGGTCTAAACTATGATGATAGAAAAAAGAAGCATAGCGAGGATCGTAAAGATAAGAGACGAGCATCAATGGGTATATCACCATTTATGATTTTCATTATCCTTATCGCCATAGTTAGTGGCGTATATGGAGGTTGGAGATGGATAGATAGCAAGGCAAAGGCTCCTACTATGGAGTATGAGCAATATATAATCGAGGAGGTAGCTCCCGCAGTTGTAGATAGTCTTATTATTATGGGACAGACGCCTAATGACTCATTGATATACCAGCCAGCTGGCCAGATAGATAGCTTAAACCTAAGAAACAACAACACGGTAAACGAGTAAGGATATGACAGCAAACGAACTTCTCACTGTAAAGCAGCAATTCGGCATCATCGGTAATACCGATGCGTTGAATACTGCCATAGAGATAGCTATGCGTGTAGCCCCAACCGACCTATCTGTATTGGTTACCGGAGAGAGCGGTGTCGGCAAGGAGTTCTTCCCAAAGATTATCCACACACACTCTGCGCGCAAGCACAATAAATATATCGCAGTTAACTGCGGTGCTATTCCTGAGGGAACTATCGACTCTGAGTTATTTGGACACGAGAAGGGCTCTTTTACAGGCGCTATAGATAGTCGCAAGGGTTACTTCGAGGAGGCTGATGGTGGCACTATCTTCCTCGATGAGGTTGGCGAGTTGCCTATCTCTACACAGGTACGCCTACTCCGTGTACTACAAACGGGAGAGTTTATGCGTGTCGGCTCAGCAAAGGTACAGAAGACCAATGTGCGTGTTGTTGCAGCCACGAATAATGACCTTATGCGCGCCATTGCCGAGGGTCGCTTCCGCGAAGATTTATACTATCGTCTAAATACCGTACCTATCGCTGTTCCTGCACTGCGAGAGCGCAAGGGAGATATACACTTGCTATTCCGCAAGTTTGCAAGCGATGTGGCTGTACAATATAAGATGCCAGCTATTGTCCTTGATGAGGGTGCCCGCATCTTGCTTGAGAACTACCAGTGGAGAGGTAACATCCGCCAGCTAAAGAATGTTGCCGAGCAGATATCAGCCATTGAGCAGAGTAGAAATATCACAGCCGATATTCTTCGTCGCTATCTTCCAAATGAGGAGTACTCCGTGCGTACAATATCGGGGGGCAACGAGAGCTACGAGAACATGGCTACGGAGCGAGAGCTACTCTATAAGATATTGTTCGATATGCGCAATGACATCAACGACCTTAAGCGCATGATGACCGAGGCTATGATGGGACGCAGCACTACCCCACAGCCTGCTCCAACGCCACAGCACGAGATAGCAGGCTTACTTCCTGAGCGCCGCGAGGTGGTAGCACCACGCTACGAGTATGAGGATATGGTGGAGGTTGTGGATGATCTTCCTACAAGAGAGCTAACGAAGGATGATGTTCAGCGCGACCAGATACTCCAGGCTCTGCAGCGCAACGGCTATCGCCGCAAGGAGGCTGCCAAGGAGCTATTTATCTCGGAGCGCACGCTATATAGAAGAATGAAGGCATTAGGCATTGACGACAACACAAAATAGTGATTATGAAAAAGCTAACAAAGATACTTACCATTATCGTAGCCGCAATTATTGCATGCGCATGTGGCTATAAGGTGACATATAACCTCTCGGGAGGCTCTATTCCTCCTGCGGCACAGACATTCTCTGTGGCATACTTTCCTAACAACGCACCTATGGTTGCGCCATCATTGAGTAACGCTCTTACTGAGGGTTTGCGCGATAAGTTCTCACGCCAGACACGCCTACAGCAGGTAGACGAGGGTGGCGACTTTGCATTCGAGGGAGAGATTACAAACTATACATCGAACACCTCTTCTGTATCAAGTGGTGACTATGCACTCCAAAACCGCCTTACTATCACCGTTAAGGTTAACTTCCAGAATGCTATTGACCAAACCATGTCGTTCAACAATAAAACCTTCTCATCGTATGCCGACTACGACGCATCACAGCTCCTTGTCGATGTGCAGGACCAGCTTATTGAGGAGATTGTTGAGGCCTTGGTGAATGATATTTATATGGCGGCAGCTGGTAACTGGTAGTATATGGCAACTAACGATCTTAGAAGTGCTACAGAGCTACTGAAGCGCTACCCGTGGTGGAGTGCCCAGCGTCTCGCTATAGCCCGCAATAGTAGAGAGTCGTGGGATGAGGAGACCAAGCTTATCGCAATGCTCCACCCTACTGCTCTTATCGCTCCGTTGGATATAGATTGCGAACTGCTTAAGCAGGAGAGTACCGATGATATTATTGACCGCTTTCTTAAGCTTGACGACTATCGCATCGTTGCCAAGGATGGTAGCGATGAGGACCTCTCTGGAAAAGAAATTGAGGATGAGGATGAGTTGGTGAGCGAGGAAATAGCAGAAATTTACAAAAATCAGGGGTTATACGACCAAGCAATAGCTACTTATCGCAAATTAAGTTTGCTAAATTCAGAAAAAAGTATTTACTTTGCACGACTTATCGAAGAAATTCAGGATAAGCAAAAAAAATAGTAGACAGAGATAATTAAATTTACACGATTTATGTATACATTTTCTATTATCATGATTGTTGTTGCAAGTATTCTATTGATACTTGCAGTATTGGTACAGAGCCCAAAGAGCGGCATGGCTGCTAACTTCGGTGCTGCTAACCAGACTATGGGTGTTCGTCAGACTACAGATTTCCTTGAGAAGTTTACATGGGCAATGATTGCTGCTATCGTATTCTTCACACTTCTATCTGTAATTTCACTTCCAAAGTCAAACAAGGCTAGCGAGATTATCGGCATCGAGGAGATCGCTGCTGGTGTTGATGAGGCTACTATGATCGTTGACGAGACTATCACTGTAGGTGAGGAGGATATCACTCTTAACGCTGACGCTGAGGGTGCAGTAGTTGTTGAGGAGACAACTGAGGAGAGCAACGAGTAAGAGATTACAAACAAACACCAAAAGGGATGTTTCAGCACGATTGTTGAAACATCCCTTTTGATTTTTAACAACTAATGATAATTGAACTATGAATATGAAAAAGTATGTATGTACAGCCTGTGGCTATGTGTATGACCCTGTGAAGGGCGACCCAGAGAATGGCGTTCCAGCCGGCACAGCATGGGAGGATGTCCCAGAGGATTGGGTATGCCCACTCTGCGCCCTCGGCAAGGAGGTATTTGAGCCTGTGGATGAGTAATTAGAAATTAGCAATGGTTAAAAGGGGCTGACTAAAAAGTAAGATAGCCAGCTCCAAGACCTAAGAGAGTGAATAAAAAGATGTAGTTTTAGTCTTAAGTTCCTTTTCACCGCTCACGCTCGGCATAGTCCGCAAGCGGTCTCTGCTCTCGCTTACTCGCGGCGTTGCGAAGCCCGAAAAAGCGGAGTTTACTGAGCGTAAATGAGCATTTTGAGGGCAAGCGTAACGACAAAATACACTTTTTATTCACTCTCACTATTTTTCGCTTGTTTCAAGCGACAGCTACGCTGTGGGGATAGTGGGTAGCGTGGGTATAATGGGGATTTACCCAGAGCCACCAGAGTCCACATTATCCCCAGACTCCTCAGACTCACCACAACCTCGCGGGTATTAAAAATAATACCCGCACCACGAACGAACTGAAAGGTGAAGGGTGATAAGTGTGGTATCTGCGATGCGTATTCATAAATCTCGCGCGAAGCGCACCTTACTTTTCAGTTTTCAGTTTTCACTTTGAAAGGGAGTAGATTTGTTCTATCCTATAAATAAAATATCGCGGGATAGTACCAAAGCGTACAGCCCGCGATATTTTGTATAGGATAGGACAAGGATGCCCTATATAAATCGAAAATTAAAAATTGTAGCCAACAATTGCATCAGCATAGTTCTTCCAATACTCAGCACTCTTATACGCCTCTACCGACTCCATAGGCACATAAATCTTACGACCTGAAGCGTTGGCAAAGAACATATCATAACTTCCCGCTGGCGGTGTTGTAGCTTTGCAATATACACTTGTAAGGCTGCTGCAATAAACGAATGCAGAATCTCCAATCGTAGTTACGCTATCACCAATAGTTACACTTGTAAGGCTGCTGCAATAATAGAATGCACAATCTTCAATCGTAGTTACACTATCAGGAATAGTTACATTTGTAAGGCTGCTGCAAACAGCGAATGCACTATCTCCAATCGTAGTTACGCTATCTCCAATAGTTACACTTGTAAGGCTGCTGCACTCACGGAATGCACCATATCCAATAGTAGTTACGCTATCACCAATATTTATACTTGTAAGGCTGCTGCACTCACGGAATGCAGAATTTCCAATCGTAGTTACGCTATCAGGAATAGTTATACTTGTAAGGCTTCTACAAAAATTGAACGCCTGATTGCCAATAGTTGTTACGCTATCAGGGATAGTTACAGTTGTAAGGTCGTAGCAATCATAGAATGTACAACTTCCAATCGTAGTTACGCTATCAGGGATGGTATATTCAGTCAGCCCTGCGCGAGCAAAAGCATTAAGTGTACCATCAATAATCAAACATCTACCATCCTCGGATGCAAACTTGCCATTAAACTCTTGTAGGCTGCAGCAATAATCAAATGCATAACTTTCAATCTCCGTTACGCTATCAGGAATAGTTACACTTGTAAGGCTGCTGCAAACAGCGAATGCACTATCTCCAATCGTAGTTACGCTATCTCCAATAGTTACACTTGTAAGGCTGCTGCAATAAATGAATGCACACTCTCCAATCGTAGTTACGCTATCTCCAATAGTTACACTTGTAAGGCTGCTGCAATAATAGAATGCATCATCTCCAATCGTAGTTACGCTATCAGGAATAGTTACACTTGTAAGGCTGCTGCAACCACTGAATGCAGCATCTCCAATCGTAGTTACGCTATCAGGAATAGTTACACTTGTAAGGCTGCTGCACTCACCGAATGCACCATATCCAATAGTAGTTACGCTATCAGGAATAGTTACACTTGTAAGGCTGCTGCAATAAGCGAATGCACACTCTCCAATCGTAGTTACATCGCCTTCAAACTCTATTACACCCTTGCCATCCTTGTAGGTATTAGAAACAATATCGACACCAAAGGTTGTAATGGCTTCAGCATACTCATTATACTCTCCACTATATGGTTCTATAACCTCGCCATCGGTAGAGGTGTACCAAATCTGATTGTTAGGGATATCTACAATAGTACCCTCGTCATTCTCATCATCCTCGCCTGCTTGGTTAATAGTGATGCGGTAACTCTCTTCATTCGAAAGAGTTAGGTCAACATAACCTGTGCGAGCCTCCTTATCTTTATTATGCAAGACTTTAATTTGGATTTTGATATCCTTGCCCGCCTTGCCACTCATTGGATCAATCTCAAGCCACTCGGCATCGGTCTTCACCTCCCAATCGAGTGTAGACTCAAATTTGTAGTTTAGCACGGTCTGCTTGCTTGGAACATCAACCGAAAGTTCTGTACCCTCAGCAAAGACAACCCAATCGCGCTTATCGAGCAGGTCATCGAGTTTCTCATCTATCATCTCGCACGACAAAGCAGCGAAAGAGATAAGTAGTAGCGTAAATAATCTCTTCATACTATTTGTGTTTGTTAATAATTTGCAAATGGTTAGTAATACAAAGATAGGAAAAAGTATTTACATTGCCACACTTGAGAAGATATATTTTGATGTGACAAAAATGTAGTAGGCGTGTCATTATGACACCAAAGATATGAAAAATTCAAAACAAACAACTCTTCAAAGAATTATAATATATAAATAGGTATCACTCTTGACCAATTAGGCATATATCTTTTTCTATATCTATAGAAATTATTGTACTATGCAGTAAAAAAGAGGGAGTTAGTGTTGCAAAATCAAAAATAATTACTACCTTTGCACCGCATTATGCAAAAAAACTATTTAATTTATTAAAGGTATGAACAATTACGAAACCGTTTTCATTGTCACTCCTGTCCTTTCAGACGCACAGGTAAAGGAGGTTGCTGACAAATTCCAGGGCGTAATCACCGAGAACGGCGGTCAGATTGTGAATATGGAGAACTGGGGCTTGAAGAAGCTTGCATACCCTATTCAGAAGAAGACTACCGGTTTCTACTTCCTTGTAGAGTTCACCGGTGAGGGCTCAATCATCAACACGCTTGAGACACAGTATCGTCGTGACGAGCGTATCATCCGTTTCTTAACTTTCAAGCAGGACAAGTTCGCTGTTGAGTACTCTCAGAAGCGTCGCGCTAAGCTTGCTAACAAATCACAGGAGGAGTAATCATGGCAGAGAACACACAGCAGGGTGCATCTGAGATTCGTTATCTCAACCCAGTATCAGTTGATGTTAAGAAGAAGAAGTACTGTCGCTTTAAGAAGCTCGGTATTAAGTATGTAGACTATAAGGACGGTGAGTTCTTGAAGAAGTTCCTTAACGAGCAGGGTAAGATTTTGCCT
>JAFYRL010000079.1 GCA_017546975.1 Alistipes sp. | reverse complement strand
AGTGTAAATTTGTGATGTAATCAAATGATGTTAGGTAATATGAGAGATTTGATTAAAGTGTTGTTTGTGCTGCTGATGTTACCACTTGTTGGCTATGCGCAGAGTGATACAGCTATGCCTAAAATAGGTAGTATGGAGGCGGGTGTAGAGTATGGTGTAGATGTCCCCGTAGGTGTACAAGAAGATGTTGCGCGACATAGGGTGGCATTACACTATGCAACATATACCTATAATAATTTAGGCTTCAGAACGGGTTTGTCGTATATATTTAGTAGCCCTATTGCAGGTAGTGGGGTGGCTGTTCCATTGCATTTTAGTTGGTGTTCAGGCAGAATGGCTCGTAGTGAATATAGCCAGGGTCACTACTATAATGGTGAATACTATCCCGACACTACGCCTGTGGCTGACTCAGTAGGGTGGTATCTACTCTCGGAGGTAACACCTAAACCGTCGTACCTTGAACTACATGCCGGTATTACACCGTCATGGCAGTGGGGTGAGTATATAACAAACGGGGTAGAAAACTTTGGTCGTGGCTTAGCCGTAACAGCGGATATTGGTGCAAAGCTGATGTGGCCAATAGGCAATTGTAGGTTGTATGCCGATGTAACATATCATCACTACCTGCCAACACCCACGGTTAAAAGAGTTATGCCTGCATCTAACAGCCGTTCTGTAGTATCTATAGGTGTAGGTTTATCATATTGCTTTTAATCTAAGGTTATTATTTGCTTATGATGAAGTATTTCTGCTTTTTGAGAATAAAAGTGTAAATTTGTGATGTAATAGATATAAACTAAAACCTATACTACTATGAAACACTTGTTTGCAGTCATCCTTATGGCTATGTTATTATGGTCATGTGATACCGAGAAAGATAACACATCTCCGCTTCCGAGCGCTCCTATTGTTGCACCTGAGGGTGTCGAGGCTGTAGATTTGGGATTGAGCATCAAGTGGGCAAGTTGCAATATTGGTGCAAGCTCTCCAGAACACTATGGTGACTATTTCGCGTGGGGCGAGGTGGTGTCGAAGGAGAACTATACATTTGGCAATAGTAAAACCTATGGCGTGGCCATGGGTGATATATCTGGCAACGATGAGTATGATGCCGCCGCCGCAGTATGGGGTCATGGCTGGCGTTTGCCTACAGCTGAAGAGCAGCAGGAACTATTGGATAACTGCTCATGGGTGTGGACCATGCAAAATGGTGTAAATGGAATGGTGGTCACCGCTGCGAATGGTAATAGTATCTTCTTGCCTGCTGCAGGCTATATTGAAAATGCAAATGTAGTTGCTAAGGGTAGTTATGGCGGTTATTGGAGTTCACAGCCAATGGAGGAGTCTGATAACTTTGCTGGTTATATTTTCTTCTCTGATAAGAATCATGGTTATGATATGAGTGCTCGTAGTATGGGTTTTGCTATTCGTCCTGTTATATAGCGGCGATGATGCGTCTTATACTTGTCGAAAAGCTCTCTTTATCGCTAAAATAATGTGATGAATGTGGGGTGGGTGGCTGAAAATTATCTTTTAGTCGCCCTCCTTCAACTTTTTTTACTACCTTTGTGCCCAAAATATATTTATTATGGCAGGAAGCAACTTTGTAGATTATGTAAAGATATTCGCACGCTCAGGACATGGTGGTGCAGGTTCGTGTCACTTCCGTCGTGAGAAGTTTGTGGCATTTGGTGGCCCCGATGGTGGCGACGGTGGTAAGGGTGGTAGCATCATTCTTCAGGGTGATAGCCAGTATTGGACACTTATCCACCTTAAATATAAGCGTCACCAGTTTGCTGAGGATGGCGAGAATGGTCATGGTGCGCGCTCTACAGGTGCTGATGCCAAGGATATCATCATCCCTGTGCCACTCGGTACTGTAGCAAAGCAGGTGTTCACAGATGAGGAGACAGGCGAGACATACACAGAGGTTGTGGGTGAGGTAACAGAGCACGGCGAGCAGCTTGTATTGCTTAAGGGTGGCCGCGGTGGTCTTGGTAACTGGCACTTCCGCACTGCAACAAATCAGACACCACGCTATGCACAGCCAGGTGAGGAGGGCGCTGAGGGTGCCTTTATCCTTGAGCTTAAGGTGCTTGCAGATGTAGGTTTGGTGGGCTTCCCAAATGCAGGTAAGTCAACACTCCTCTCTGTAGTATCTGCCGCAAAGCCAAAGATTGCAAACTACGCCTTTACAACGCTTGAGCCTAACCTCGGTATCGTATCTGTGCGTGATGACCACTCATTTGTTATGGCTGATATTCCAGGTATCATTGAGGGTGCGCACGAGGGTCGCGGTCTTGGTACTCGCTTCCTACGCCATATCGAGCGTAACTCAGTGCTCCTATTTATGGTGCCAGCAGATAGTGACGATATTGCCAAGGATTATGAGATTCTTCTCGGTGAGCTAACTCAGTACAACCCAGAGCTTCTCGATAAGGAGCGTCTATTGGCTATTACCAAGTGCGATATGCTCGATGACGAGCTTATCGAGCAGATGAAGGCGCACCTTCCTGAGGGTATTCAGTCAATATTTATCTCTTCTGTTGCGAATATGAATATTACGCAGCTTAAGGATATGTTGTGGAGTGCGCTTACTAAGTAATTCCTTGAATTTCTTGTGATAAGGGGTTGTCTTCGACCTCTCAATTATTACCCCAAATGGGAAATACACATGTATGCCCCATCTGGGGTAATTTTTTTTCGAGGCCAAATCTGACCCATTCTGACAAGAAATTGGCCTCGTGCTGATTTTGGTTAAAAAACGCAGTCGGTGGGTAAAATGGGTAGGAGCGAGTAAAATGGGATAATGGGTAAGCGTAGCTTCACTGACTGCCCACAGTACTTATTATACCTAATAATACCCAAAGTCTCCATAAATATGCATGCGTCGCAGTAGAGTTCACTTTGTAAGATTCCCCGAAAAAAATATTATATAAGTTCTTGAGTTTGAAAATTATTTGTATATTTGTAAATTCAAATAGGTGATATTTATGAGCAATATACTAAAAATAGGAATCTCACAGGGCGATACTAATGGTGTTGGCTGGGAGGTTATACTCAAGATACTATCAGATATTCGCATTGCGGAGCTCTGTACACCTGTGGTCTATGGCTCTCTAAATGCTGCTGCGTACTACTCAAAGTCGCTTGGTGAAGACTATGAGCGTGTAGATTTCAATATTGTTGAGAGCGCAGCAGAGGCAGTAGAGGGTCGTATTAACTTGGTGCAGTGTGGCGCAAAGGAGATATCTATAACCCCAGGTAAGCCATCTAAGGTGGGTGGCGAGGCTGCGGCAGTGGCACTGAGCAAGGCAGTAGAGGAGCTTCGCAGTGGTGCTATAGATGCTCTTGTGACAGCTCCTATCGACAAGGAGATGATACAGAGCGTAAGTTTTAACTTTACAGGACATACGGAGTTCCTTGCAAGTAAGCTTGGTGGTGAGCCTCTTATGATTATGACATCGGAGCTTATGCGCGTAGGCCTTGCGACAATACATGTTCCTGTGGCTCAGGTGGCTGAGAAACTATCTAAGGAGCTTATCATCGACCGTATAGAGCAGATTAACGCCTCTATGAAGCAGGATTTCGGTGTTGTGCGCCCTAAGGTTGCAGTGTTGGCACTTAACCCTCATGCAGGTGATGGTGGTCTGCTTGGTGCTGAGGAGAACGACATCATTAAGCCTGCTATTGTGGAGTGCTTCGAGCGAGATATTCTCGCCTTTGGACCATTTGCAGCAGATGGCTTCTTCGCATCGGGACAGTTCAAAAATTATGATGCTATCCTCGCGATGTATCACGATCAGGGCTTGGCTCCATTTAAGACCTTGACACCTGATGGCGTGAACTTTACAGCGTCGTTATCGGCGGTGCGTACATCACCTGACCATGGTGTAGCGTACGATATTGCAGGTAAGGGTATTGCTGATGAGAGCTCTATGCGTAACGCTCTATATGAGGCCATCGACATTGTACGCCGTCGTAGAGAGTGGGCTGAGTGGAACGCGAACCCATTGGAGCACTTTGAGCGTGAGAAGGGTCGCGACATCTCAGTTAAGGATCTTCCAGATACTGAGCATAACGACTAACGGCTACGATAATGAACAAGAGCAAACTTTGGCTAGGAGTAATCCTCTCGGCTGTGGTACTCGGTCTTGCGGTGGTATATCTTCTTCAGATGTGGATGCCACAAGATACCCTAAATTGGGGACTATACATAGCCGTAGCGCTTATCGCCATTCGCTCACTAGTGCGCATTGCACAGCTGGCAAAGGTGGCGGGCGAGAAGAGTGAAGATAAAGAGTAAATAAGGAGTGCAGCTGAGTAGTAATCCGTCTCGTTATTGTGGAGCTACAAAGGCACTCGAAACGATAACAATTAAAAAGTAAATTAAATTATGGTTAAAGTAACCTTTCCCGATGGCTCAGTAAGAGAGTTTGCCAAAGGGACAACTGCCTTCCAGGTGGCAGAGAGCATCAGCCCTCGTCTCGCTGCTGACTCACTTGCAGCGGAGGTAAATGGCGCAACTGTAGATATGATGCGCCCTATTGATTGTGACTGTACAATCAAATTCTTTAAGTGGGACGACGCTGAGGGTAAGCATGCCTTCTGGCACACCTCATCACACCTCCTCGCTGAGGCTCTTGAGGCACTATATCCAGGCATTAAGTTTGGTATCGGTCCTGCTATCGACAATGGTTTTTATTACGATGTGGACTCTCCTGTAGCTATCACTGAGGCGGATCTTGAGAAGATCGAGCAGAAGATGGTGGAGCTATCACGCAACAAGGAGGCTTTGGTGCGTACGGAGGTATCTAAGGCTGATGCACTCAAGACCTTCACAGAGAAGGGTGATCAGTACAAGGTTGAGCTTATCACAGATTTGGAGGATGGCACAATCTCGTTCTACACAAATGGTGCATTTACAGACCTTTGCCGTGGTCCACACATCCCAAATACAGGTTATATCAAGGCTATTAAACTTACCTCTATCGCAGGTGCTTACTGGCGTGGTAACGAGAAGAATAAGATGCTTACCCGTATCTACGGTGTATCATTCCCTAAGAAGTCAATGCTTGATGAGCACCTCGCATTGTTGGAGGAGGCTAAGAAGCGTGACCACCGTAAGCTCGGTAAGGACCTTGAGTTGTTCATGTTCTCACAGCGCGTAGGTCAGGGCCTCCCAATGTGGTTGCCTAAGGGTGCTGAGTTGCGTGACCGCTTGGAGCGTTTCTTGCGCCAGATTCAGAAAGACTATGGCTACCAGCAGGTTATCACCCCACATATCGGTAACAAGGATTTGTATGTGACATCTGGTCACTATGCAAAGTATGGTAAGGACTCATTCCAGCCTATCCATACACCATTCGAGGGTGAGGAGTACCTATTGAAGCCTATGAACTGTCCTCATCACTGCGAGATTTACCGCTCTAAGCCTCGTTCATACAAGGATCTTCCTGTTCGCTTGGCTGAGTTCGGTACAGTATATCGCTACGAGCAGTCTGGTGAGTTGCATGGTCTTACTCGTGTACGCTCATTTACTCAGGATGATGCTCACCTCTTCGTTCGTCCAGACCAGCTATTGGAGGAGTTCGAGAAGGTTATCGATATCGTATTGTACATCTTCCGTACATTGAAGTTCGAGAACTACACAGCTCAGATTTCGTTGCGTGATCCTAACAATAAGGAGAAGTATATCGGCTCTGATGAGAACTGGGAGAAGGCAGAGGGCGCTATTATTCAGGCTTGTGCAGAGAAGGGTCTTAAGACTACTGTAGAGCTTGGTGAGGCTGCATTCTATGGCCCTAAGCTCGACTTCATGGTTAAGGATGCTCTCGGTCGTAGCTGGCAGCTTGGTACTATCCAGGTAGACTATAACCTTCCAGAGCGTTTCGACCTTACTTACAAGGGCTCGGATGATAAGCTACACCGCCCAATTATGATTCACCGTGCGCCATTTGGCTCTATGGAGCGCTTTGTGGCAGTATTGTTGGAGCACACCGCAGGTAAGTTCCCATTGTGGCTAACTCCTGATCAGGTTGTGGTACTCCCAATCTCTGAGAAGTATAACGACTATGCTAATGAGGTGGCTCGCCAGCTTAACAAGGCAGATGTTCGTGCTCAGGTAGATGACCGCAACGAGAAGATTGGCCGTAAGATTCGTGATAACGAGCTTAAGCGTATCCCATACCTTCTTATCGTAGGTGAGAAGGAGGCTGATGAGAACAAGGTGTCAGTACGCGCTCAGGGTGAGGGCGACAAGGGTCAGATGACCATTGCCGAGTTCATCGAGTTCATGCGTGATCTTGTAGCTAAGGAGATCGAGGCAAATAAATAAATATAGCTTTGCCAAGGTTCTGCACGCAGTGTGCAGAGCCTTGGTAGATTAAAGAGAATAATTCAAAGTCTAACTAACAATTAACTAATTTGGCAGGACAATTTCCATTCCGCCCACGCCCACAGGCGCAGGGGAATAACCCACAGAACAGCCAGCAGCAACAGCAGCAGCGCGACCAGCGTAATCAGAACAATGGCCGTCGTCCGCAGCAGGAGAACCCTAACCGCATCAACGATGAGATTACGGCACCTATAGTGCGTGTCGTAGGTGACAATGTTGAGCCTAATCTTGTATTGCCTATCAAGGAGGCTATTCGTCTCGCTGACGAGATGGAGCTCGACCTTATCGAGATCTCTCCAAAGGCAGAGCCACCAGTATGTCGTATCGCCGACTATCAGAAGTTCCTCTATCAGCAGAAGAAAAAGGCTAAGGAGATTAAGGCTAAGCAGGTTAAGGTTGTTGTAAAGGAGATTCGTTTCGGTCCACAGACTGATGACCACGACTACAACTTTAAGCTTAAGCACGCTGAGAACTTCCTTAAGGAGGGTGCTAAGGTTAAGGCTTATGTATTCTTCCGTGGCCGCTCTATCGTATTCAAGGAGCAGGGTGAGATTCTTCTTCTTCGCTTTGCCAACGACCTTGAGGAGTATGCTCGCGTAGAGCTTATGCCAAAGCTTGATGGTAAGAAGATGAATATGATTCTTGCACCTAAGTCTAAGAAATAGGAGTTAATCACTACCTTTCTTATGGGGCTGTCTAACAAAATTGTTGACAGCCCCATTTTTAGTTGTGGTAATGATAGGGAGTATAGCGTTGTACGATCCCAATATAATAATAGGTTGTCCGATACCGAACAACCTATTACTAATTTCTCAATTCAATTGACGCCTACTCTCTCCACATCATTATGGATGAAAGAACCTTGCCGTTGTCGTCGTATAGAACATATCCGTGCTT
>JAFYRL010000078.1 GCA_017546975.1 Alistipes sp. | reverse complement strand
TTTCTTATCTTTTTCGAGGGCGCTATGCGGGCATAGCAACCGAGGAAAGATAAGATAGATGCCGAAATAGACACAAAAGCAACCGAAATATAAAATAAAACTTCCTATTGTTAAACTTAATTTACTAATTTATAGAACATCCCTTAAGATACTCTTGTGCCTCTTTATGACCATGCCGAGCTGCCTCCATAAATAGATTTTTACCCTTGGCACTATCTTGTTTTACGCCATGACCTAAGTAGTAGCAACGACCAAGATTATACTCAGCATCAGCAACATCATTTTCTGCCGCACAACGATACCACCTCACAGCCTCATCATAGTTTTGTTCTACACCCTGACCATACTCATTGCAATAGCCATAGTAGAATTGCGCATCCTTATTACCATGCTTTGCCGATTTCTCGAACCACTCAGCTGCCTTACCATAATCTTGCTCCACACCGCAACCGATATAGTAGCAGTGGCCAATATTATACTCGGCTGTGATATTATTGTGATTAGCCGCACGCTCATACCAATAAAAGGCAGTCTTATCACTTTGTACTACGCCCCGTCCATACTCATAGCACACACCTAAACTATTCTCCGCACGATTATCATTCTGCTGAGCAGCAAGCTCATACCACTTTACCGCCTCCACATAACTCTGCTTTACACCCTCACCCTTCGAGTAGCACATCCCCAAGTTATACTCAGCATTACGATAACCCTGCATCGCTGCCTTCCTATACCACTCTGCAGCTTTAGCATAATTACGCAAGCCCACATCACATTTAGAGTAGCATACTCCAAGATTAAATTGAGCCAAGGCAAAGCCCGAATTTGCAGCAGGCAAAAACCATTTAATTGCCTCTGAATAATCTTGCTCTACACCCAAACCATTAACATAACAAACACCAATCTCACACATCGAGATCTCATCTCCCTGCTCAGACGCTCTCTTAAACCAATATATCGCCATGGCGTAGTTCTGCTCCCTACCAACTCCCTGCTTGTAGCAATATGCCAACTTATACTGAGAGTCACAATCACCCTGCTCTGCAGCCTTTTCATACCAATATGCCGCCGACACATGATCTCGCGCCACCCCCTGACCACATTGATACATATAGCCCACCTTATATTGAGCATCGACATGTCCCATGCGTGCAGCTTGAAGATAGAGTTCCAATGCCTCAGCATACCTCTTATCCTCAATCATCTTCTCACCCTCATTAAAGAAGTATTCAGGTGTACGCTTTCTACTCATGTAGATATACGATGCGGGCTCATTTGCAAGGATATGCACATCCCAACAAAGCATAAACATAAGCACTAAAACCGTGCTCAATATATACCAATCATTATACCTACGACGCATAATAAACAATAAAACAGCCGACACATTCACTACACTCAAAACAAGAAACATATATCGAAGTTACCCTCTAAATTCATAGAGTGTAACGCAATACATTTCACCTGTAATGGTCGGAAGATTATTCACACATGGAGGCATACTAACACACAACACCTCCTAATTTTCAACAAAAGTAGGTATAATATATTGAATTAGCAAGATTTAGCCTATTATTTAGGCTCACAGTTGCTTTTTCCATAAAACATCACTATATTTGTAAGATTAAATATTAGAACAACCTACAACACTTGGATAATATGAAAAGAATTATTGCTCCGTCGGTGCTATCTGCCGACTTTGGAAACTTGAATCGTGACATGGAGATGCTTCAGCGCTCACAGGCTGAGTGGGTACATGTAGATGTAATGGATGGCGTATTCGTTCCAAACATTTCATTTGGTTTTCCACTTATGAAGCCACTACGAAAGGGTACTGACAAGGTGCTTGATGTACATCTTATGATTACAGCTCCTGAGAAGTATGTTACTCGCTTTGTTGAGGCTGGCGCAGACTATGTAACATTCCACTACGAGGCTACAGAGAACATCGAGGAGTGCATCGAACTCATCCGCAAGGCGGGTGCTAAGGTAGGTGTATCTATTAAGCCAGGCACAGAGCCAGAGGTTTTGGACAAGTGGCTTGATAAGATTGACATGGTGCTTGTTATGAGCGTAGAGCCAGGCTTTGGCGGTCAGAAGTTTATGCCATCATCAATTGCTAAGTGTGAGTACCTCACAAAGAAGAAGCAGGAGTTGGGTCTTGACAACCTCATCATCGAGGTTGACGGCGGTATCTCTGCATCTAACTCACGCCTACTCTTTGATGCTGGTGCTGAGGCTTTGGTTGCAGGCAGCTCAGTATTTGGTGCACCAGACCCAGAGCAGGCTATCGTAGATATGCTAAACTCATAAGAGATAGATTACAAAATTTTCACTACTAATTACCAATTTGTAAGTGATTTCATTAGATAACCTTACCATAAGCTACGGAGGCTGGACTCTCTTTGACGGTATATCGTTTATGATCAACCCCAAGGACCGCATAGGTCTTGTGGGAAAGAATGGTGCTGGTAAGACCACGCTCCTTCGCGTTATCACAGGCGAGCAGCAACCAACCGAGGGTGCTGTTACTATCAATGGAGAGTGTACCATTGGATACCTACCTCAGCAGATGCGTGTGGCAGATACCACAACGCTAATTGCCGAGACAGCAAAGGCCTTTGACGAGGTACTAAAGATAGAAGCCGACATAGAGCGTCTGACAAATGAGATTGGCTCACGCACCGATTACGAATCGGAGGAGTACACCAACCTCATCCACCGCCTGAACGATGCTAACGACCGCTACCACATTCTTGGTGGCGACACGCGCGATGCCGATATTGAGCGCACACTGCTCGGTCTAGGTTTCAAGCGCACCGACTTTGAGCGTCCTACGAGGGAGTTCTCAGGTGGCTGGCGCATGCGTATCGAGTTGGCGAAGTTGCTTCTTAAGCGTCCATCTATATTCCTACTTGATGAGCCTACCAACCATCTTGATATTGAGAGTATACAGTGGCTTGAGGATTACCTCAAAAACTACAATGGCGCAGTGCTTCTAATCTCACACGATAGAGCGTTCCTTGACAATGTCACCACGCGCACTGTAGAGATTTCATTGGGTAAGGCATACGACTATAAAGTTCCATACTCGAAGTATGTAGTATTGCGTGCCGAGCGTCGCGCTCAACAGATGGCGGCATACGAAAATCAGCAGCGACTAATCGAAAAGACTGAAGAGTTTATCGAGAAGTTCCGCTACAAGCCAACAAAGAGCAACCAGGTACAATCACGCATCAAACAGCTCGACAAGTTGGAGCGCATAGAGGTTGATGAGGAGGATCTATCACGCCTAAACATTAAGTTCCCACCAGCACCTCGCACAGGACAGATTGTGGCGGAGGTTAAGGGTGTAGGTAAGGCGTTTGGCGAGAAGCGTATCTTCTCTGGCGCAGAGTTCACCATCGAGCGCGGTCAGAAGATTGCCCTTGTAGGTCGCAATGGTGAGGGCAAGACAACCTTCGCCCGCATGCTTATCGGAGAGTTGGAGCAGAGCGAGGGAGATATCAAGCTCGGTGCAAATGTAAATATTGGTTACTACGCCCAAAATCAGGACGACTTGATGGATGGTGAGTTCACCGTATTTGACACCCTCGACAGAGTCGCTGTTGGAGATATTCGCACACGCCTAAGAGATATTCTCGGCGCGTTCCTATTCCGTGGCGAGGATATAGAGAAGAAGGTTAAGGTTTTGTCTGGTGGTGAGCGTTCTCGTCTTGCCATGGCACGCCTAATGCTTGAGCCATACAACCTCCTTGTACTCGATGAGCCTACCAACCACATGGATATGCGCTCGAAAGATATTTTGAAGGATGCCCTTCAAAAGTTCGATGGCACAGTAGTCGTTGTATCTCACGATAGAGAGTTCCTCGATGGTCTTGTTGACCGCATCTATGAGTTCAGGGATGGTGGTGTAAGAGAGTATCTTGGTGATATATGGTACTTCTTAGAGAAGCGCAAGGTCGAGTCATTGCAAGACATCGAGCGACATGACAAACCTGCAACCACAACAAAGAGCAGCGAGAGCGCAACTGCAGGTAAACTATCCTACGAACAGAAGAAGGAGCAGGAGAAGCTTATTCGTAAACTCCGCAAAGCTGTAGAGAGCATAGAGGAGGAGACGGCAAAAGTTGAGAAGCAGATTGCCGAGTATGATGCTCGTTTTGCAGTGGCTACAGAGTACAATGCCGATGATTATGCCAAGTACAACGCTCTCAAGGAGCAGTACGACCACCTTATGCACGAGTGGGAGAAGGCATCCTACGAATTGGAGATAACAGAACAGAATTAACACTTAGAATATGGAAAATATTATTTTTGGTATTCGCCCTGTTGCAGAGGCTATTGAGGCACGCCGTCAAATTGAGCGCATTTACATCAAGAAGGGCGCCGAGGGCCAGCTTATGGGTGATCTTAAGGATCTTATGGCGCGTCACCACCTACATTGGCAGGAGGTACCTATTGAGAAACTCAATCGCCTTACAAAGGGTAATCACCAGGGTGTGGTAGCTCAGATTGCAGCTATCGACTATGTAACCTTGGAGGATATCTTGGAGCGTGTACCTGAGGATGAGACACCTCTTATCGTTGTATTTGACGGTGTTACAGATGTTCGCAACTTTGGCGGTATCGCCCGCTCAGCCGAGTGTGCAGGTGCACATGGTCTTATTACCCCTTTGAAGAATTCAGCTCCTGTGAATGGTGATGCCATTCGCTCATCAGCTGGTGCATTGCAGAATATCCCTGTATGCCGCGTAGGCTCTATTCGCAATACTCTTAAGGCGTTGCAGGTTAATGGTTTCCAGATTGTGGCAGCAACAGAGAAGAGCCGTAAGCTACTCTACGATGCAGACTTCCGCAAGCCAACAGCTATTGTCATGGGTGCGGAGGACACAGGCATCTCTAAGGAGGTACTTAAACTATGTGATGAGCAGCTTGCCATTCCACTTATCGGTAAAACCGAGTCATTGAATGTATCTGCTGCCGCAGCGATTATGTTGTTTGAGGTTGTACGCCAGCGCATTGGCGAGTAATGAGCATTATCAAACATCCAACATTAGGACTGATAGAGTGTGTGCGTTCTATGCGTACACGCTCTATTCGTCTATCTGTGCGTCCCGACAAGGCAATACGCCTAACCTATCCATTTTTCGTACGCCAAAAGGATGCAATAATATTTGCTGAGAGCAAGGCTGAATGGATAGACAAAACACGCCAACGCCTTGAGGAGCGACGAGCAACAATACCAACTATTAGTCGTGCTGAGGCAAAAGAGTTACTTAAGAGTGCACGCAACTATCTCCCTATAACCTTGGCTCGATTAGCTGAGGAGCACGGCTTTCACTACACCTCGCTACGCCTTACATCGGCACGCACACGCTGGGGTTCATGCAGTGGTAAGAATGGTATCTCGCTATCTATATTTATAATGCAACTACCTCCACACTTACGCGAGTTCATCATCCTACATGAACTTTGCCACACACGCCACCATAACCACTCTGCAGAGTTTCACACACTTTTAGACTCTCATGTAGCGGGAAAAGAAAAGGCTCTCAACCGTGAGTTGAAAGCCTATATGATACCTATGATTAAGGATTAACACTCTTCGATGTGAACAAATACATCATCGGCAAATCTAATCTCTGGGCGCCCCCTAAATAGTCCAAACACAGCAGAGCCTGAGCCCGACATTGAAGCATACACCGCACCAGCATCCAACATCATATTCTTAATCGCCAAAATATTGGAGTGTGCCGCAAGAATATGTGGTTCAAAGTCATTCTTCACACTACCCTGCCACTCCTCTACAGAGCATTTGAGCAACTCTGTAAGTGATATTGCTGGAATTGTTGGCTTAACACCTCGATAGGCTTCGGCTGTAGATACACCCTCTTCGGGCTTAGCAACAACAAGCCACAAACCATCAAGTTCAATATCTATGACCTCCATAATCTCACCACGACCTTTGCATAGCATTGGACGATTATATACAAAGAATGGTGTATCGCTACCCAACTCTGCAGCTAAGGATGACAATGTAGCGTTATCAAGTCCGAGGTTATAGATTTCATTTATCGCCATAATGACTGCGGTAGCATCTGATGAGCCACCACCTAAACCTGCACCAAATGGCACACGCTTATCAAGTTTTATGCTTACGCCTCCAATATCATAACGCTCCTGCATAAGGCGCGCAGCACGCACGCATAGATTTTTATCATCGGGACAATCGACAATAATACCAACACCCTGAAACTCCACACCACTATCTGCTCGCTCCACCGCCACAATATCGTAGATCCCCTTAACAGGCAGCATTACCGTTTCAAGTTCGTGATACCCATCCTCGCGCTTACGAAGCACATTCAATCCGAGGTTTATCTTACAATTAGCCTTTACTATCATTACGATGTAACTATTTTACTAAGCACAAAGGTAATAAATTAAAACTACTAACCCAAAGTTATATAACATGATTTTTCATTAGAAGGCTGCAGATGTGGTACATCATAAAAGAAGATCCCACGGGATAGTACAAGAAGTACAGCCCGTGGGGTCTTACTTTTAGGGATATGCCGCAGATGTCTGCCTTATAATCAAAAACTACTCGTATTGACCAGTCTTAAGACGCATAACCTCATCCTTAGTTAGGAAGCGCCAATCTCCACGCTTAAGGTTCTTCTTTGTAAGACCTGCATAGTATACGCGATCGAGCTTCTGCACTGTATAGCCGAGGTGCTCGAACATACGACGAACAATACGGTTACGGCCTGAGTGAATCTCTACGCCTACAGTCTTCTTATCCTCAGAAGCGTAAGCTACCTCATCTGCAAAGATATCACCATCCTCAAGGGTAATACCCTCTGTTAGTGTATCCATATCGGCGCGAGTGAGAGGCTTATCAAGAGTTACCTGATAGATCTTCTTCTTGCGGTATGATGGATGAGTAAGCTGGCGTGTTACATCGCCATCGTTAGTGATAAGCAACAAACCGAGTGAGTTCTTATCAAGACGACCAACAGGATATACACGCTCAGAACATGCATCCTTAAGCAAGTCCATAACGGTCTTATCGGCATGGGGATCCTCAAGTGATGTTACATAGCCCTTTGGCTTGTTTAGCACAATATATACATGCTTCTCGCCCTGGAGCTTTTCATCATTGAAACGCACCTCATCTGTTGGCAAAATCTTAGTTCCAAGCTCTGTTACAACCTGACCATTTACAGTCACTACACCCGCAAGGATAAACTCATCAGCCTCACGGCGTGAGCATACACCTGACTGCGAGATGAAGCGGTTAAGACGAATCTCACCAGTTACGCGGTTAGGATTGTACTTTGGGTATGAGCGAGGCTTCTCATCACGCTTAGTGGCGAAATCACGCTTTGCACCTCCCTTAGCATCGCCGCGACGCTCTGAAGAGCCTGGACGACCTGCGCCCTTAGGTCTTCTCTCCTCATCACGACCAAAACGCTCGCTACGCTGTGGACGCTCTGAACGGCCGAAGCTACGCTCTGAACGGCCGAAGCTACGCTCTGTACGCTCGCCACGCTCTGGGCGATTAAAGCTACGCTCTGAACGCTCACCACGCTCAGGACGATTGAAGCTACGCTCTGAACGCTCACCACGCTCTAGGCGGTTGAAGCTACGCTCTGAACGCTCACCACGCTCAGCGCGAGGCTTACGCTCCTCGTACTCTGGACGGAGACGATTGTCTGATGTAAAGTGTGGATTATACGATGAACGCTTCTCCTTGTTCGCCACGCGTGGGCGGAACTCTCTCTGCTCCTCGTTGTCAGCCTCACGGCGAGGACGAGGACTACGCTCAACACGCTCTGGAGTGTTTACTCGCTGACGCTTATCGCGTGCAAAACGAGATACATTTGTTGTTGAGTCTGTGTTCTTACTCTTCATATATTTCATTTTAATAAAAATCGCGACAAAGGTAACTATATTTTTTTGACTATTACCAACTTTTGCAAAATTTATACCAAATTATTACCTTTGTGACCAAATAATTGTGTGTTTATGAATAGAGAGATACTACGACTTGCCGTACCAAACATCATATCCAACATCACTGTACCCCTCATGGGTATCGCCTCGACATTCATCGCAGGGCGCGTAGCGGGTAGTGACGGTGCTGTTACTATTGGTGCTTTATCTATCGGCGTAGCCATATTTAACTTCATATATTGGAACTGCTCATTTATTCGCATGGGTACATCGGGCCTTACAGCTCAGGCCTATGGCGCAAATGATAATAAGGAGTACACACTTATGCTTTGGCGAGCCCTATGCGTTGCCCTTATTGTTGGTCTACTTGCATTTTCGCTACAGTGGCCTATAGGTGAGTTTTCGCTATGGTTTATGAGTACGGGCGATGATACAAGCCGCGCCATGATAGCAGACTACTTCTACACCCGTATATGGGCAGTCCCTGCCGGCATTATGCTCTTTGCCTTTAATGGTTGGCTTACGGGTATGCAGAATGCCGTTGTACCTATGAGTGTTGCAATTCTTGTGAATATTCTCCATGTAGGCTTTAGCTACCTCTTCTCGATTGTTGGTAGCTGGGGATTGGAGGGCATAGCTTTGGCATCTGTCGTAGCACAATGGAGTGGCGTGGCAGTTATGATTGTTATCATTATCACGAAGTATGGCAAAAAACTTGTCCGAGTGACGCTAAAAGAGGTGGTAAATATCCCTGCGATGAAGAAGTTTTTCTCAATCAACAGCGATATTATCATCCGCACCTTCTGCCTTGTGGCTGTATATACATTCTTCACTAAGGCATCGGCAGATATGGGAGATAAGAATATCCTTGCCGTAAACACAATACTTCTCCAGTTGTTCACACTATTCTCATACATGAACGATGGTTTTGCCTTTGCTGCCGAGGCGCTTACAGGCCGTTTCATTGGCGCACACGATGTAGCATCACTAAGAAGATGCATCAAACTATGCATCGTGTGGAGCATCGTCGTAGCACTTGTATATGTGGGTGTCTATGTGGGCTGGTGGCAGGATATATTCTCTCTACTCATTGAGGCCGAAAGCACTAACCTCGGCGAGCTGCTTGCCGTGGCCAAAGAGTATATCGTATGGGTTATTATTATTCCTATTGCCTGTGCTATGCCGTTTGTTATGGATGGCATCATGGTGGGTGCAACACGCAGCCGTATCATGCGCGACTCTATGGTTTTATCCGCGGTGTGTTACTTTATTCTACTATACGGCACACGCGGCATGATTGGCAACAACGCTATTTGGTTAGCCTTCACATCATTTATGTTTATCCGAGGTGTTCTCCAATACTTTATGTCCGATAAATTAAAGGATATCTACCGCGAGGCAGAGTGTAAATAGATGACTAAAGGCTATTAGAGGTAAGAAGCACAACCATAATAGCCTTTATCTTTTTAATAGACTAGCAACCCAACTAAAGCCCCTAGACCTATAATTGTAAATACGCCCGCCTTCTTAAAATAGAGAGCCAAGAATGCTGCAATACATATTACGAAGCTCTTCCAATCTATAAAGTTCTCTGGCGTAGCGAGTGTAAGCATTGCCGTACCTATAAGTCCGAGCGTCGCAGGCTTAAGGCCAGCCATCACTCCTTGGAACATATAGTGATTACGCCATTTCTCATATACCTTGCATAGCAAAAGTACTATAATGAACGATGGCAGCACGACGGCAAATGTTGCAGTGAACGCACCTAATATAGACATAAACTCCGAAGCACCAGTATTTGCAATTGCCTGATAACCCGTATATGTTGCCGAGTTTATGCCTATAGGTCCAGGTGTCATCTGCGATATAGCGACAATATCAGTAAAGGTCGTCTCTGAGAGCCAGCCATGCACGATGACCACCTCATTTTGGATAAGCGAGAGCATGGCATATCCACCGCCTATGTTTAACATTCCAATGAAGAAGAATGTTGTAAATAGTTCTAAATACATCATAATCCCACTACTTATCTCTTTGCCGTATTATCTACACCTCTATTGTTCCACCAACTAATAAAGAGAGCAAAGACAATAACACATACTAATATATATATAGGTGAGAAGTTCATGACACACACTAGTGTGATTGACATTAGCACAATCAGCCACGACCACCACCGCATCTTCATCGACTTGAACATATCTAGCAACGGAACACCTATAAGCGCCACGACAACGGGGCGTATACCCTTAAAGGCTCTTATGACATACTCATTATCCTTGAATGCTGTGAAAAACATCGCCACGAGTAGTATTATAAGAAACGGTGGCAGACAACTACCTATTGTTGCCACGACACTACCCTTTGTTCCTCGGAGCTTATGACCCGTAAGAATAGAGATATTTACAGCAAAGAGCCCAGGTGCCGTCTGCGCGAGGGTAATAATATCGATAAAGTCCTCCTCATTAAGCCACCTACGCGCCACCAATTCACTCTTAATAGCTGCAATCATAGGAATACCTCCACCAATGGTGAAGGCACCTATCTTTGCAAAGACCTTGAATATCTGCCACAAACTAATCATCTGATATTATCTTTGAAGCTTGAAGTCACCACTCTTAACCCAGCCTAGGCGTTTCATAATCGCATGAAATAGTAGGCTTAGAAGCGCAGGTGCAACAAAGTACAAACCAATAATCTCTGCAAGGAGCACTCCGCTATCCATCGTAGCAGACATTGAGTCCCAACAACCGATAGGACCTACCAAGCCCGCTGTACCCATACCAGCACCAGCAGGAGAGTTTGTCATCTTAAATATCATTGTAGATATTGGGCCAAGCACCGCAGCCGCGAGGGTTGGAGCGAGCCATATTATTGGTTTGCGGGCGATATTACCTATCTGAAGCATTGAAGTTCCAAGGCCCTGAGAGATAAGACCTCCAACACCATTATCCTTAAAGCTAATAACCGCAAAGCCAATCATCTGAGCACAACATCCTGCTGTTGCAGCACCTGCGGCAATACCACTAAGACCAATAGAGATACACAACGCCGCAGAGCTAATAGGTAGCGTAAGGATACAACCCACCGATACCGACACAATAATACCCATAATAAATGGATTGAGCATTGTGGCGCGATTGATAATTTCACCTAGCGACATCACCCACTCACCCACAGGAACACAGCAATACTTAGCAAAAAGACCGCCAACGATAACCGCAGCCAATGGTGTGATGATGATATCTACAGGTGTTCGCTTAGACACCAACGAGCCTGCCTCGATACCCACGATAGCTGCGAGATATGCGCCTATTGGATTACCACCTACATCACCCCAACTACCACCGAGCGTATAACCCAAAGCACCAACAGCAACTGCCGAGATTGTCACCAACGGATCACGCTTCATACCCAAGGCAATAGCAAGACCTATGGAGCCACCAACGACAAGGTCTAGTTGCAACAATCGAGCAATCTCCGAGAGAAAATCTAAACCTGGGATTTTTGCTATCTGACTAATAATAAGCCCCAATATTAGCGAACAGAATAGACCCATAGCCATATAGCTTAGGGCATCAATAACATAGACTTTAAACCAACTCTTTGAGTTTACTTTTGTTTGTGACATAGTAGCTTTAGTTATAGGTTATTTATAAGTTGTCGGTGGCAAATTATTTATCTGCCAAGTTCTATCCTTCTTAAATACCATATCATCGGGCTTACGGCTATAAATACGACTATAGTCAAAGTAGAAGCCCTTTGTGCCGTCATGACTCTTACTGCGCAGAGGTACAAACTCCACATTACGGCTGATAATACACGCCTCGTTGTAGATATAACTCTTAGATGCTAAGAGGTCGTAGGCGTGGGAGAACATCAATATATGCCATGGGGACTCCTCCTTTAGTCCCGTGCCAGAGCGCTCTATTGCCCCCAAAATACCATTAAGGTGATTAAAGTACAACACCTCACGCTCCTTATCCTCCAAAGCACCGTATGCATAGGCCATAATATTGAGCACCTTAGGAGAGAATGGATCAACCTCCAAGGCCTCAGCACCTCTCTCCACAAGAATTTCAAGCTGACCTATCGTTGGCTGCGTTGGATCTAACCCCGCCAACACCTCTACCATAGCATCAAAGGCTTTATTCTCTACAAAAGGGCGATACTCCTCCGAGTAATAATAGCCATAGTATAAGTAGTAATACTCCTCTGCTGAGAGTTGCTCCTCACCCATGCGGTACTTAAGCATTAGATTTGTATAGTAATACGGCGATGTAGTATCGAGCGTATTACTCAAAATCTCCTCCTCTGTAGGTACAACCACCATATCTTGTGCCGATAATGACACATGAATAAGCGTCGCAAAGAGGAGCATCAATAGATGCTTAACAAAGTTTTTCATTAGCGTAGGTTATACTTTTCGATAGCTTCCTTCATCTCTGCTGTTAGACTCTCACTACCCTCAACCAAAGGAAGACGCACCTCCGTAGTTGTTAACCCCATAAGATTTGTCATAACCTTCACACTTGTTGGATTACCCTCCTTAAAGAGTAGATCTATAGGCATTAACATCTGTGCCATAGCCTCCTCCGCAGCGGCGATGTTTCCCACCATAGCATCATGAATACAACCACAAAAGCGCTCCACAAAGGCATTGGCAGCAACAGAGATAACACCCTCACCACCACGCTTGATAAGCTCTACTGTAAGGCCATCATCACCCGAGAGAACAACAAAGTTCTCTGGCTTACCATCAATTATAGTCTGCATCTGCTCAATATTACCCGATGCCTCCTTCACTGCAATAATCTTATCTGTTGCACGCGCAAGACGAAGTGTTGTCTCTGCAGTCATATTCACACCCGTGCGACCAGGCACATTGTAGAGGATAACAGGCACAGGCGATGCCTCAGCAACAGCCATATAGTGGCGATAGATACCCTCCTGCGATGGCTTATTATAGTATGGCACAACACTAAGTATCGCTACAGCATCATGCATATCGAAGCTCTGTAACTGCTCCACTAACTCCTGAGTATTATTGCTACCCATACCCACAACAATAGGTACGCGACCAGCGGTGCGTTCTACGATATAGTCGTATACCTCCTGACGCTCCTTTTTATTTAGTGTTGCTGTCTCAGCCGTAGAGCCAAGTGCCAC
>JAFYRL010000011.1 GCA_017546975.1 Alistipes sp. | reverse complement strand
TTCTTCTTGCCCTTCTTCTTATCCTCGCGTGCATACTCTCTATTTGCATACTCAACCACAGCGTTGACATCAGTAACCGCTGGGCGAACATATGCACGCACAGTCATGTAGATACCATAAATAATAAATGGAATGCTGAGAAGCTGACCCATATCGAGTGCCATACCATCTTCAAAAGCCACCTGACGCTCCTTAACAAACTCGATAAAGAATCGTGCTGTAAAGACGCAAATCATACCCACACCTGTAAGCAAACCAGGACGACGACGGCCCAAATCCTTACCCATATACATCCATAGTAACAAGAAGAATATCAACAAGTAACACCCTGCTTCATAAAGCTGTGCTGGATGTCGTGCAGGTATCTGCTCAATAATCTCCTGAGGCACATTTCCAGCGCACTCATACCATGCACGGCGAGCGTCATGATAGACAAACTTTACACCTAGTGCTGAGTCTGTTGGGAAACCTACAATCTCAGAATTAAAGAAGTTACCAAGGCGAATAATTGCGCCACTGATAGGTGTCACGATAGCGATTCTATCAATACCCCATGTAAAAGGGAGGTGGTTACGCTTTGTAAACATCCATATACCAATAATTACGCCGATAGCTGCGCCATGACTCGCCATACCTCCGGAGCGTATATCAGTGATAATACGCCAAGGCTCAGCGAGATAGGTCTCAGGCTCATAGAATAGACAGTGGCCTACACGGGCGCCGATAAATGTACCAAGTACAATCCACATAAACGCTGATTCCAAGGTACGAGGAGGCAGACCCTCACGGCTAAAGGTATAGTTGCAAATACGCTCTGCGATAAGTATGGCAATGGCCCACATCAAGCCATACCAGCGAATATCAAGATTTCCGAGCATTACCAATGTCGGATCCCAATTCCATACAATAGATAAGATATCCATCTTCAAAAAGTTAATATTTGGGTTATCAATTATTCAGTTATTAGCTCTCATGAATTGCAAGACGAGCGATAACACGCCATGCCTGCATCACCTCGCTCTTGTCGATAAACATATCGTTATAATCCTCGCGGTTACGCGCCACCAAGCGCCACTTATCAGGATTGCGTGACACCCAGCGTACTCTACGCCATATCACATTCTCGGTTGGGCGGTTAAGCATAAGCACATACTCATTGCCCTGCACAACCTCATTCACATCTACGCGCTTTAGGAAGAGGTCATGTGCCGTAACAATCGTCTCGCTCATAGGCTTCGAAAAGGAGCGAATAACGATATCACAATAGGTCTTATATGGCATTTGAAGATATCCTGAAGGCTCAATACATGCGATACCTGGGAGAATCTCCTCCACCTCATCAAGATAGAAAGGCACCTTTTCGGTCTCAATTATCTCACTTCTAAGCATATTACCAACACCTGATAGCAACCATGTGCGGTCAATATCTCTATCCTCTTTAATGATTCTATCTGCCAAGTCTGCAGATATACCGTAGTTACCCTTACGGATATGATATAGGTTCTCCGCACGCTGTAGACCAATATGCGAAGCAAAAGCATTTATAGACTTTCCAAAACGCTCAATAACCTTAAGCAATCGAGACCAGTTGTCATACCTGTTTGTCATAATCTTTGCACCTATTTTTATATTTTATTTTACACTCTCGTCGCCGCGACTTTAGAAAAATTATCATATCTTTGCACCACGGCCCTGTAGTTCAATGGATAGAATTTAAGATTCCGGTTCTTACGATGAAGGTTCGAATCCTTTCGGGGTCACTTTGAGGATTATTCGATAGCATCGGGTAATCCTCTCTCTATTCCCCCACTCTCCATTCAACTGCGCAAATATACCACATTTATCGCTATTATAAAACACATGCAATCATAAATTATAAAAAATATAGAAAGATTGACCATTTTGTACTATTTTCATTTACGCTGCCAGATCTACAATAAAGAGGTCGATGTTTAATATAGCTAATAAAATTGGAGCTGTTAAACCCTTAGGTCCAACAGCTCCAACATCATGGTGTATATCCTAATATCATTATCTACCTGACTCCGATATCTTCTGCTTAATCATCTTGTTAAGCTCATCTGCATGAAGCAACTCTTCAAGTGAGAAATGCATGCGATAACGCCAGTAGTGGCGTGAGTTTGCAGGCACATTGATACGCTCATCATTTGGATTCTCGCGGCGTAGCGCACCATCCATAGCAACCCAATCCTGCCATGGCAATACGGTAAGCATTGCAGGAGACTTGAGGTGCATAGCCACCACCTGCTCACAAATCCAAGGTTCACAGAAGTATGGAGCCTCACCCCAAGCGCCAAGAACATGGTTATAGAAACGCTGTGTAACACCGCGATCCTCCTCCCACCATGCACGCAATGGGTTCATATCATGCGTACCAGTAGTACAAATAGAGAGGTATGGGTAGTCATATGTTGAACCGAACTCTACCTTAGGATCCTTAGGCATGCGCTGAATCTCAAGCGATAGGATCTGCTCACCACCCATAACCGAAGGCACACAATCTGGAATCATACCAAGATCCTCACCACATACGAGCATCTTTGTAGCCTCGGTAAGAGGTGGAAGTTTCTTAAGAGCCTCCCACTTCCAGAAGTCGTTATGACGGCGGTAGAAGAAGTCGTTATACAAGCGGTTATAAGCCTCTTTCTGATCCTCAGGTAACCACTTATAACAATCTGTATTATACGCAGTAATACGAGGATGGAACTTACCCTTCTGAATCCTATCCTCTACGAACAATACATTATCCGTCTCAGCAACATTACCCACATGCCAGCCCTCAAAGCGGAAGCCGTACGAAGCAATCTCCTCGTAGCTATATGGCAACGCTGGGTTGAAGTTACCAAGTAGAGCATTTACAGCATTTAGCGGAATCTCCCATATACGGAAGAAACCAAGAATATGGTCAATACGGTATGCATCAAAATACTCAGCCATCTTCACGAAGCGAGCCTTCCACCAAGCATAGCCATCCTCAGCCATCTTAGCCCAGTTATATGTAGGGAAGCCCCAATTCTGACCCAATACAGAGAAATCATCTGGTGGAGCACCCGCAGATGAGTCCATATTAAACAACTCTGGGTATACCCAAGCATCTACGCTTGTGCGTGAGATACCGATTGGAATATCTCCCTTCAACACCACGCCCTTAGAGTGAGCATAGTCGCGCGCCTCACGCAACTGCTTAGATAGGTGATACTGCAAGAAGTAGTGATAAGATACCTCTACACTATGCTCCTTCTCATATTTTGCCGCCTTAGCCTTAGTATACTTAGCCATTGAACCCCAAAGGCTGAAATCAGGCGTACCCTTCTCATCGCGCAAAGCACAGAAGATAGCGTATGGACGCAACCACTCTTCATTTGCCGCCATGAAGGCCTTAAACTCCTTAGATGCAAGGGTCTTCTTGCCATCCTGAGCATATACAAGGTGTAGGTACTCACTCTTAGCATTATTCACACGCTCATAATCAACATTTGGCAATGCGTTAAGCTCCTTACCAAGCTCCTCAAAGCGTGCTGCAACCTCCTTATCCTTTAGCTCACCAACCGCAGGAAGGTGTAGGAACTGAGGATGAAGCGCGAATGTTGAGTTAGCGTTATAAGGGTATGAGTCCTGCCATGTACCTGTCATTGTGGTATCGTTGATAGGAAGAATCTGGATGATAGACTGACCTGTAAGCTCTGCCCAATCAACCATAAGCTTAATATCATTAAACTCACCAACACCGAAGCTTGACTTTGAACGAAGCGAGAATACAGGGATTGCAACACCAGCACCACGCCATGCCGCCATATCGAACTGAGGACGCAAGCCATTAACCACCAAGGCCTCCCCCTCCTGTACTGCATTATTAAAGTAGTAGTTCTCGCCAGCCTGCCAAGCAACAACATCACCGTTCGCAGAATCTACAATCACAAACTTATATGCAAAAGCGCCCTTTGGCATCTTGATGCGAGCGCTCCAAATCGGGAAGCAAGCGTCGCTCATCACAACACCCTTCTTAACATCCCAATTACCTAAAGCCTTACCATCGCCAACCAACACAACATGCTGATTTGTACGAACTACTGCAATATCTGCATTGATTGTAAGGTAACCATCAGCAATATCCTGTGCCTTCTTAGGCTTCTCACGATGGAACACGCCATCAGTAAACATTGATGAGTGGAATGAGCGGTCTACAGGCATATCAAACCAACGATCCAAGACACGCACATTCTGAGCCTTTTTATCTACTTTTAGGTAGTGCTTATCACCCCACTCCTTACGTACCACCTGCTCGCCATAACGCACCTCATAGCGATATACGAGCTCAGTTGCAGCTGTAAGTTTGAGTTCTGCACACCATACGCCCTCTCCTACATAGTGCATAGGATAGGACTTCTCCTTCTCTGTACCTAAAACCACATACAAATCCTCGCCGTATGCAGTCTGATACTCCAATCTAAGGTTAAGTGTCATACTATCTTAAATTATATATTATTTAGTTGTTTGTTGTCAACAATAATTCACGAAGCTCCTCGCAACTCTTTTCAGGATTGTGAGCATCGAAATCAAAGCCTTGCCAACCCTCACTGCGTGCAGCTACGATGTTGGCCTTTCTATCATCAATAAATAGAGTTTCAGATGGATTTAGAGAGTAACGACTAATGAGTGTACGGTATATCTCAGCATCAGGCTTTACGATATGCTCCTCGCAAGATACTACCTCACCATCGAAATATCCGTAGACCTCCTTTTCACGAAGAAACTCTATGAACTCCAATGACATATTCGATAGCACATAAAGTTTATATTTAGCATCCTTAAGATCCTTAATAAGACTTTTTGTAGCAGCTATCTCTTCTTGTGTAACTATAGAACGTCGAAGATTTTTCTCAGCCAACTCCCTATCACAATGGTTGTATTCGGCCAAGTCATCAAGGACCTTATCATAGGTTGAGATACCCCTATCGTACTCCTCCCAAAAGTGCGGCATTTGAGGCAATGTGATATACGAGAAGAACTCTATAAATTTCCTCTCAAACTTCCTAGGGTCGCGTGAGAATACTACGCCCCCTAAATCAAATACTACATTTTTAATTTTATCCATAATTGTACAAAAATAAGCATTTTTACCATAATAAACAACGCCCCAACCAACTTTTTGCAATATTTTATAGATGAGTGGTAGTATATCACAGATGAACAACCGAGTATCTTAGACCACTATAATATCGGTCACATTTCACACTTAAAAATAGACAACCATTTGTTTTGATTTTTGATTTATATTTCTTATCTTTGTGCGTTTTATATAGAATATATAAATTATACGATATAATATGAGTACCGAACAGGAAAAAGTGATGAAACACGAGGAGGAGTATTCGGCGTCGAATATTCAAGTCCTTGAGGGTTTGGAGGCTGTGCGCAAGCGTCCCGCGATGTATATTGGTGATATTGGAGAGAAGGGTCTCCACCACCTTGTTTATGAGGTTGTGGATAACTCTATTGATGAGGCATTGGCTGGACATTGTACAGACATCTATGTTACAATCAATGAGGATAACTCTATCTCTGTAAAAGATAACGGTCGAGGTATCCCAACAGACTGGCACGAGAAGGAAAACAAATCTGCATTGGAGGTTGTTCTTACCGTTCTCCACGCTGGTGGTAAGTTCGACAAGGGCAGCTACAAGGTATCTGGTGGTTTGCACGGCGTGGGTGTATCCTGCGTTAATGCGCTCTCTACTCTTCTTATTGCAGAGATTCACCGTGGCGGCAAGATTTATAAGCAGACTTACTCTAAGGGTACTCCAACATCTCCGGTTGAGATTGTTGGCGATTGTGAGGATCGTGGTACAACTATCACATTCAAGCCAGATGGCTCTATCTTCACACTCACAACAGAGTACAAATATGAGATTTTGGCTAATCGTCTTCGCGAGTTGGCATTCCTTAACAAGGGTATACACCTCACATTGACAGATATGCGTGTCAAGGACGAGGAGGGCAACCCTCTCTCAGACCACTACTACTCAGAGCATGGTCTTTCAGAGTTCGTAGAGTACCTTGATGCTACACGCGGTCAGAAAATCATCGAGAACATCATCTACCTCGACACCGAGGAGAGTGGTGTTCCTGTGGAGGTAGCTATGCAGTACAACGACTCATACTCTGAGAATGTACACTCTTATGTAAATAATATCAACACCATCGAGGGTGGTACTCACCTTACAGGTTTCCGTTCAGCTCTTACGCGTACATTGAAGAAGTATGCCGAGGATAGCGGCATGTTGGCAAAGCTTAAGTTTGACATCTCAGGTGATGACTTCCGCGAGGGTCTTACAGCTGTTGTATCTGTTAAGGTTGCAGAGCCTCAGTTCGAGGGTCAGACCAAGACAAAACTTGGTAATGACGAGATTGCAGGTGCAGTAAACCGCGCCATGTCAGCAGCCCTAAGCAACTACCTTGAGGAGAATCCTAAGGATGCTAAGGCTATCGTACAGAAGGTTATCCTTGCAGCTCAGGCACGCCATGCGGCGCGTAATGCTCGTGAGGCTGTTCAGCGAAAGACTGTACTCTCTGGTGCAGGTCTTCCTGGCAAGTTGGCGGACTGCACAAGCCGCGACCGCTCTATCGCCGAGATTTTCTTCGTCGAGGGAGACTCTGCGGGTGGTACTGCGAAGCAGGGTCGCGACCGTAACTTCCAGGCAATCATGCCTCTCCGTGGTAAGATTCTTAATGTCGAGAAGGCACAGGAGCACCGCATGTGGGAAAATGAGGAGATCAAGAATATGTTTACCGCTCTTGGCGTATCTATCGGTACTGCAGAGGATAGCAAGGCGCTAAACCTTGAGAAGCTCCGCTACGACAAGATTATCATTATGACCGATGCCGATGTCGATGGTTCACATATCGCAACATTGATGCTTACCTTCTTCTTCCGTAAGATGAAGGCATTGATTGAGAATGGCCACATCTATATCGCTACCCCACCTTTGTACCTTGTTAAGAAGGGTAAGCAGGAGCGTTACTGCTGGACAGACAAGGAGCGCGATGAGATTACTACAGAGTTTGGCTCTAAGGGCGTACACATCCAGCGATACAAAGGTCTTGGTGAGATGAACGCTCAGCAGTTGTGGGACACTACCATGAATCCTGACACACGAATTCTTCGTCAGGTAACAGTAGAGAACGCTGCCGAGGCTGACCACATCTTCTCTATGCTTATGGGTGATGAGGTTCCACCACGCCGAGAGTTTATTGAGAAGAATGCACACTACGCAAATATCGATGCTTAACAATAATTGGGGTTGCGCTATGTGTAACCCCTTTTTTATAAGATAAAATAGAATAACATGAAGGTAACAGTTATTGGCGTTGCAGGTGGCACAGGCTCAGGCAAGTCTACCCTTGTAAAGCGTCTACAGGAGGCATTCAAGAATGATGATGTAGCAACGCTATGTCACGACTACTACTATAAGGCACATCCTGAGCTATCGTATGAGGAGCGCACCAAGCTCAACTATGACCACCCAGCAGCCTTCGACACAGATATGTTGGTGGAGCATATTCGTACGCTTAAGTCAAATGTACCTATTGAGCACCCTGTATACTCATTTGTGGAGCACAACCGCACCGATGAGCGCGTCTTGGTCAAGCCATCCAAGGTTATCATCGTTGATGGTATCCTTATCTTCGAGCATAAAGAACTCCGCGATTTGATGGATATCAAGGTCTTTGTAGATACAGATGCCGACTTGCGTCTTGCGCGCCGAATTCTTAGAGATGTATGTGAGCGTGGCCGTACTATGCAGTCAGTTATCGACCAATACACCACCACCGTAAAGCCTATGCATGAGGAGTTCGTTGAACCTTCAAAGCGTTATGCCGATGTTATCATCCCAGAGGGAGGCTTTAACTCTGTCGCTGTGGGCATGCTTATTCAGAATATTCGTTCACTAATAGAAAATGAGTAGTAATATGCGTAAGATTTCAGTAATACTAACCCTCATTGCAGCTGTATTTAATATAGGTTGCAATAAGAACACCTTGGAGAATAATTACCTTGTGCTTGCATCTGAGGATGTAATGGCTGACGAGGCATGGCAGCAGGTAGCACATAGCATCGCTACTAAGCATAATGCCGAGGTAGTAACCTTTGCGGAGATGCCTCGCGAGGCCTTGACAGCTCTCCGTGATATTAACCCACGCTATGTAGCTATCGTGGATATGCCTGAGAACATTGGCCGCGACTATGTTATCGACCTCCACATGATGTGCCGCGAGGTGGATGATGATATCTACGGTGACTTTATGTGGGGTATCATAACAGGCTACGATGCTACAGCTGCAATGCGCATGGTTGAGAATAGTACCGAGCCTCTCCTTATTAAGGATGCAGTAGCAACAATCATGGAACTCAACTCTGCAAAGTGGTTTGACAACTACGCATGGGTAGATGACCACACACGCGGTCTTTGGGGTTATAAGAATGGCCGTAAGAGTGAGATTATTACAGACACCATTGCAGGAGAGCAGGTACTCGACAAGTTCAAGGAGCTATACGAGGCTTACGACCCAGATTTGATTGTTACAGCTGCTCATGCTACGCAGAAAAACCTTGAAATGCCATACTCATTGGGCCATATCAAACCTCGCGGAGGTAAGCTATACACACACAATATCTTCACTGGTGAGGAGAAAGATATTGTGGAGTCTGGCAAGCGCCGTGTATATACCGCTGTGGGTAACTGCCTAATTGGCGATATGAACAACACAAAGGAGAGCATGGCTGCTGCATGGATGAATGGTGCAAATGCTACAACAATGATTGGCTATGTAGTAACTACATGGCATGGTCGTAGTGGCTGGGGCGCACTTAAATATTGGGTAACAAACCCTGAGCGCTACACCTTGGCTGAGGCTACTTATATCAACCAGCAAGACTTCCTACACCAGCAGAACGAGTGGTATCCAGAACTTCTTAACGAGCGATATAGCTTCGGTGATAAGTTTTGGGAGGAGCTGACTACAGCTGCCAACCGTCTCTCTGAGGTATTGGGTCGTGAGATTGATATGTACAACGCCGAGGATTGGGATATGATGGGCTTCTGGCACGATAGAGATGTCTTGGCATACTATGGCGACCCTATGTGGAAGATTAACCTACAAAGCGTTGAGGGAGAGAATGATTACACTGTCACCTCTCGTGTTAGTGGAGATAAGTGCATCGTAACCATCACCACTGGCGATAACTTCTCATTGGAGCGTATGGTGGGAGATAAGTTCAAGCAGGAGCATGTTCTTGACCTGCCATTCTCACACATCTTTGCTGAGCGTCTTGTAAATCCTCGCATGGCAGAGGGTCAGAGCTGGGATGCTGTAGTGGACGAAAACTTCATCCTTGTCTACAACGCCAACTTTGAGCCAAGCTCTACATACGAGATTATCATTGAGATTGGCGAGTAAGCTGACATAACTATACAACAAGAGTGGGTAGCTTTATTGGCTACCCACTCTTGTTTATTTCTATTAGATACACATCTCAAAGATACGCACCACATCATCCTTTGTTAGCGTCTTGAAGCCCTTGATATCGCCATATCGACACGCCTTTTCAGCCATTAACTCAAAGTCCTCACGCTTGATACCCACATCGGTAAATGTACACTGTAAGCCAAGTGTCTCGAAGAAAAACTCGGCAGTACGACGAATACTCTCCTTTGCGATATCCATTTTGTCCAACTTCGCATCTATTCCAAAGACATTTACACCATACTGAACAAACTTATCTACAGTTGTCTCATCCAAGCAATACTCCATCCAACGAGGAGTGAGAATAGCAAGCCCCAAGCCATGAGTAATATCATAAACAGCTGAAAGCTCATGCTCCATAGGATGACAACTCCACGCCTTACGCTTACCACCATTTATGAAGCCGTTAATAGCCCATGATGACGCCCACATAAGGTTTGCTCGTGCCTCATAATTCTCTGGCTCAGCGAGTGCTACGGGTGCAAACTTAACAACCGTCTTAAGTAACCCCTCCATAACGCAATCAAGCATAAACAAATCCTCCTGAGTATTGAAGTAAACCTCGATAATATGTGACATAATATCCGCAGCGCCACATGCTGTCTGATATCTACCTACAGAGTATGTGATTGTTGGATCGAGGAACGACACCTTTGGAAGAAGTGGCTGAGCTAGGCGGCCGAGTTTATCTCCCGTCTCAAGGTTAGATATAACACCCGCAGTATCCATCTCCGAGCCTGTAGCCGAAAGAGTAAGGATTGTAACTATAGGCAATGCACGCTCAATAGGCTTAGCATTAGCACCAAAGAACTCCCATGCATCATGCTCAACACATGCACCCGCAGCCATAAACTTCGTAGCATCAATTGTCGAACCACCACCCACAGCAAGCAAAACATCAATACCCTGCTCCTTACAAATCTTAACACCCTCACGCACAGAGTCGATACGAGGATTTGGCTCAATACCTGACAACTCAAAAATCTCCATCTCTGCAGCACGAAGCTCTGTGATGACTCTATCATAGAGACCACTACGCTTAATCGAGCCACCACCATAGGTTAGAAGCACACGCTTACCAAATTTTCGCAACTCCTTTCCGAGGTTACCAAGTTGATTTTCGCCGAAATATACCTTTGTTGGAATGTTATATACAAAACTATTCATAGGACACTTATATTAGTTATTAGACAAAGGTAGTAAAATTATTATATAACATACTAAGTTATTACTTTTTTTACTATCTTTGTGGCGCATTTTTGCATTAACCGATTCAGTTCATAATTTATGTTGAGTAGAAGATTGCTCAGAGTAAAGGTCGCAAAGACTCTTTACGCACATCTTAAGTCAGGCTCCGATAACCTTCGCGCTTCGGAGAAGAACCTTGTTGAATCTATAGACAAAGCTTATGACCTATACTTTCAGATGATGTCACTCGTTGTTGAAGTGGCACACTATGCTGAGGGTCGTATTGAGCTTGCTATGCAGAAGAAGTTGCCTACATACGAGGATTTGAACCCAAATCGCCGTTTTGTAGATAACGCCGTTATCCACCTTATCGCTAACAGCGACTCTGTAAATGACTATATCGCTGAGCGTAAGCTATCATGGGCACTGCAGAGCGATGCTATCCGCGATGTTTATAATCGTCTTATTGAGGCCGACTTCTATAAGAAGTATATGTCTGCGCCTGTAGTAACCTTTACAGACGACAGAAAGTTTGTCGAGGAGTTCTTCCAGTGGCTTGAGGAGGATGAGGCGATGTTGGATGTAGTTAACGAGATGTCATTGCTATGGAGCGACGACTATGGCTTTGCCCTATTCATGGCATTGCGCACCGTTCAGAATCTTAAGCGTAGCCATACAGAAGTTAAGGTATTGCCAAAGTTCAAGAGCGACGAGGACCTTGATTTCGCTAAGCGTCTATTTGTTAAGTCATTGGTAGACTACGAGGACAACCAGGAGATTGTTGACCGTTACTCTAAGAATTGGGATGTTGAGCGCGTAGTATTTATGGACTCGCTCATTATCAACATCGCAATTGTTGAGCTTAAGCAGTTTGACTCAATCCCTGTTAAGGTAACTCTTGACGAGTGGATTGATATCGCTAAGTACTACTCTTCGCCAACCAGCTCGAACTTCGTAAACGGCGTGTTGGATAAGATTGTAGCCGACTTTATGGCAGATGGCACAATCCAGAAGAGCGGTCGCGGACTACTCTAAAGAGTGCTATGAAACAGCGTAGAGCGCTTATCGTAGGTATTGTTATAGCTGCGTTAAGTCTTCTTGTTAATCTCTCGGCATTAGTTTTGCGTATTGTAGGCTCTGAGAGCGACAACCGCAAGTGTGCAAATGAGATTAGCGCAGTTGAATATAGTTATACAGGCATCTTAGCAGAGTATAGCGGCGATGCTGTATGTGAAGTAATTGTAGATATGGGCGTAGTAATGCGCTCTTCTACAACAAGTCACAGTATACGCATAATAAACAATAGCGATAATCCGCTACTATTATTGGACTACTCTACTCAGTGTCGTTGCATGTGGCTTGATATCTCCAGAGAACCTATTGAAGTTGGCCAGACGCGAGATATATTGCTAACATTTGACTCTCGTGGCGAATGGGGCTCGGTAGGTAACTATATGGAGATTACCACCTCGAATGAGGATAAGCCTATAGTGCTGTGGATAGGTGCCGAAATAGAGTAAAAATTGATTGAAAAGAGGAGAGCACTTTGCGTTGATGATAAATATATGTATATTTGCGCTTCGGAATAACATAAAAAACTTATATAGACTATGAATTTACTATTTATTGATGGCGAGGTTGTAGAGGCTGCAACTGAGACAATTGCTAACGACGAGATTATCACTATTGCTGAGGAGAATGGTGATATTGCACAGACAACAGCACAGGCAGCTCCTGCAGCTGGTGGTTCTTTCTGGATTATGATTATCGCGATGATTGCTATCATGTATTTCTTCATGTGGCGTCCAGAGTCAAAGCGTCGTAAGCAGATGGAGAATTTCCGCAACGGCCTTAAGAAGGGTGATAAGATTATCACAGCTGGTGGTATCTACGGTACTGTTAAGGAGGTACACGACACTTACCTTCTTATCGAGGTTGACAGCAATGTAACACTTCGCATCGACAAGAACATGGTTGCTGGCGCTCCAACACAGAACGCATAATAAGAGCAACACGCACTTTTGTCCTTAGATAGAGGACACAATCAATAATAGGGGCTGTCTAACAATAATTGTTGACAGCCCCATTTTATTAAGAAGTTATATAACAAGAGCTAATTTTAGGCGCACGAAGCTCGAAAAAGCTGAGTTTACTTAGCGTAAATGAGCATTTTGAGAGCAAGTGCAACGCCAAAGAAGCCTTGTTAGACAGCTTCTATTTTTATTTACATCATTATCTCATAAATTTCAATCTTATTATCCAACCTACGTACAGCCCAACGATGATCGCTCGAATATTCTAACGAAGTCTCGTCTATGTCACCTCCAATAGTCAAGGTGCGCATCACCCATTGGAAAGCCCCAAAGCCCTGACTAAAAGCTTTACAAATTTCATCTATTGACATATTGGTCAAACACTTAACCTGCTCAATATCACCGAAGTAACCAACAAACTCTATTTCCATAACCTTGCATTATTAGTTTAACGCCACAAAGCTATATATCTATTATGACAATTCTTGTCAAAACCCAATATAATATTGATACTAAGTTAAATATCACGCCCCTATAATAAACCACAACCCCACAGGAAGTGTAGAACACAACCCGTGGGGCATTAACCATCACGATCAACCACCACTTAACACTTTGGGCAGTTGTCTAAGCCATATTTTAGCACGTTCTTAATTCTATCCTCCAAGTGATCTACAACTTCAAATAGAGTCAGCACATTAAATCGCTCTTTGAGATAATGGAGTGGTGCTGTGATGGGTCCTCCGCAAGTCTCGATAACAACCTTATCGTCGGGTCTATTACCCTCAAAAACCACTTCGTACTCGAAATCATCACCGTAGCAAAAACCGACGAACGCCGCCTCGCCCTCACAAAATTCGTAAGCAGTAATTCGCACACGCTCACACACTTCGCCCTCGAAACATATTGTCAGTAACTCGGGGTTAGACTCACCCGGAACAATCTTTTGTAGATGCTCGATGTTGGTCTCAAGAATATAGTCGTAATCCGAATTAAATGGAACATATACAAAACCATTATCTTTCAGAAAATTGCACTCAGACTGAATCTCGTTGAGTCGTGTTCTGTAGATTGGCTCTTTGTCTGTAGGCTTCGCAAAGAACTCTGCAATAAAATCGTAGCGCATAACTTTACCATTTTAAAAATTCAACACTACAAAGTTACACCCACGTTTTGACAATTTGCGTCAATAATAAAAAATTTCTACCCCCAAACCTCAAATTCCCAATCCATAGGTGACATTGCGGTTAAGCTTTTACGTAAATTTTTCTGAATTTCAAGATAGAATTCATATTTATCAATTTTACTCCAACTAAGATTTTTATCCAAATTAATATTTGGAAATCTGGCTTCTACAATTTTATTCAATATTATACTATCAATAGGCACATGCAAGTATGGGTAAAATCTACCTAACCATTCAAATTTTCCCGTAAAATTACCTTCTGACAACACACAAAGATATTTCATTGTCATATTAACCCACTTCTGAG
>JAFYRL010000077.1 GCA_017546975.1 Alistipes sp. | reverse complement strand
TCTGTGCGGTTAAGTGCATTCTTGGCGTACTCGGTGAGGGGAGTGAGCTCGTCGGTCTCGTCGGTCATGTCGTAGCCCAAGAGGGGGAGCGACTTGTACTTCAATACCGCGCGCTTCTTGTGTATGCAGCATCGTCCACTGTGCTGCGAAGTGCGGGGTACAAACTCGATAGGTACACGGTCGGCATCTGTTGTCAACTTGTCTTCGTTCCAAAGGCTCACAAGCTTTGTCAAGAGCTTCTGGCGCACAATCATTACATTGTTTTTAATAGCCATATGGTAGTGGTTGTCATGTTTATCTGAGCAAAGTTACGTATTTATATGTCATATGCAAAGAAAATATCTAAAATTATTGAATGGGTATAATGCAAGAGGAGTTACCGCCCGAAAGCGATAACTCCTCAGTGTCGTATTTGTCAACTAGTCTTTACTAATGCATCACCTTTACGCCATCGATGATGTAGATGCCGTGTTGCAGGTCTTCGAGGCTTGTGTTGGCTGGTACAGACTTGCGTACGAGGTTACCTCTAATGTCGTATACGTCGACGAGTCTGTCAGCGTCATCAGTAATGTTCTCTATAGCATTATCTCCGAGGTTGACGTATGTGTTATCCTTGTAGATGACTATGCCGCGTGAGCTGTTGAGTACGGGGAATGCGTCTTCTCCGAGGGTCTGATACCATGTGGGGTTGCTCTCGCTCTCGTCATTGAGTGCCCAGCATACGCTACCGCTTGCAAACTCATCTTCTGTGCGGAATTCACACTGTGATGCTTCACCGTTGTTTGCGCCAAAGAGCTTATCTGTAGTCTCAGTGCTGTAGCAGCTGAGTATCTTGCTACCGCCATGCATATAGCCTACCAAGGCGCCGCAGTATGTATCGGTGCCTGAACTCTTGAGCTGAGTGCTTGCTACGTAGCAGTGGTCTATGGTTGCTGATTTGCTGTCAGAGTGACTGCTTCCGACAAGTCCACCAGCTACGCCTGATACGCGCAAGATACCTGCGTAGTAGCAGTTTGACAATGTGCCATAGAGCTTACCTACGAGTCCACCTGCATCTTTGGTTGCGCTCAGGAGGTTGACCTTACTGTAGCAGTTGGTAATCGTTGTGGGGGCTGTGTCTATACAGCTACCAACGAGTGTGCCTGTGTGGTAAGCAAAGGATAGATCCTCATCGATGCGGCCACTCTCGAGACCAATGTTCTTGATGGTAGCTCCCTCTGTGGTACCGAATAGCATAGCGCCTGCATTCTTCAGCACATGACCCTCTCCGTCAAAGGTACCTTTGTAGGGGTATGATACCGAACCGATGGGGTTGAGGCGAGAGTGATAGAGGATGAGGTTGAGGTCCGTCTTGAGCACTGCATTGGCATTGACCATACCATTGTTGACCTTTTCGGCGAAGGTGATCAAGTCCTCTGCATTCTTGATTTCGAATGTTTTGCCTGTGCCATCATCTATCTCACCAGGTTCGTAGGCAAGGTACTTGTCTATCCATGCGATACGGCCAGTGATGTAGTTCTTGAGGAATGTAAGCTCTTCCTTGTAGGTTGCGGGTACACGGGGATTGCTCTGTACTGCAGTGCTGAGTATCTTCCAACGAGTGAAGTTCAAGGCTTGCGACTTGTTCAATACCTTACCTAAGCTATCGATGTAGGCATTCAGCGGCTCTGCTTCGTAAGCTCCGCTATCGCGCATCTGCTTCCACAACTTGCGCAGGTCTTGATAGGCATTGGGGTCACTGAGTATTCGGTTTACAAAAGACTTCATGTTACCTGCTGCCGAACCATTCTTATACACCCAGTCTGTACGCTCATTTGAGGGGTAGATGGCTCTTGCATTATCAAAGGCCAAGTCAAAGTCCCAGCAAGGACCCACATGGAAGAGCTGGTCTTCGCGGTCCTTATACATATATACACTCCAGTAAGAGTCCAAGTTGCCGGCAAACTCACCCACGATGAAGTACTTTAAGAAGCTATTCAGATCAAGACGGCTACGATAGCCCAGCTCCATGTCGGTGTAGTTGTTTGCGTATAGTCTGCTCTCCATTTCATTGAAGTAGGCCTTGATGTAGTTGTACTGTACAGGTACTATCTCATCTTCGTCGGGATACTTGATGGTGACAGGGTTGCTTCTGTTACTTGTAAACCATGACTGGGCAGGCTCCTGCTTAGCATACGCATCCACCTCTATCAGATATCCGCCCGTGATGTAGGGATATTCGATATCCGTAGACGACATCTCGGTGATATTCATACGCTCAGAGTCGATGGTGATCTGGTCACACAACTGATAGTTACCTTGATACTCACCATTCATAATCACATCTACCGACTGGCCCCACGGAGTGTAGGGGAATCCTATGCGACGGCTCATCTCGAAGGCGATATAGTTACGCATCAAGCCCTTATCACTATAGTTGTTGATGAGAGTCCACTTCTTAGCTTTGGCAGGGCTCTCTATGGGCGAATCCTTAAATATATGTTGGCTCTTACCTACGAACTTCACGCGATAAGGCTTCTTAGGGAATGTAGCCGAACCGTTACCTCTCACTCTCGTCGTGATGGGCTGCTCCTGTATGCGTGTGCCATCGTCATAGATGATAGCAATGTTTGCCTCAAAGTCTTCACCCTTTGTCTGCGGGTTCCCTCCCGTATAGGTGTGTATGGTTACCGTCGGGATATTGGTCAACTGGTAAAACTGCGAGTCGTCACCCTCACCCTCATAGCCATAGAAAGCCAACTCCGAGAGGTTGCATCGAGCATCGTTGGGACCCACGTAACGCACGTAGCGGAATCCGCGGCTCACCTTTACGCTCTGGTAGTGCATCACCTTCGTAGTCTTCTGGTCGGGGATGATATACAGAGGTACTGCGTCTAAGAAGTTCGGATCATTAGCTCCCTCAAACAGACCCAGCTGACAGCGCTCAGGTCCACTACCTGCAACTCGGGGAGACCATCCTACTCTGGTGATGATGTGTGGCTTACCCAAGTCTAGTCCCACCCATGTATTGCTGCGATCATATGAAGCGAAGAAGGTGTTGTAGTTACCGTCAAAAACATCATCTTTCGTGTTAACTGTTGTTGACTGAGTATTAGTGTCGTAGTCTACACTATACTTTGTTCCGATGATTTCTCCAGTAAGCTTTTTTGCACTCTGTGCCATAGCTCCGCAGGTCAGCATCACGAGACCCATACACAGGAGCAAACGTAGGTAATAGTTCTTCATGTTTGTGAGAGCATATATTCAATCTGCAAAGTTAGTGATTTTATGGGAAATTTCATAATATTAAAGGTGGATTAACGTCCCTGGAGATTTTTGTTTTCAATTTTCAATTGATAAGTCCCCTCTCTCAGGGTATAGAATTTATAAAATATCAGGGAATAGCAGTTAGATTTGGGAAAATATTTTTACTTTTGCAGAGTTATACCATTATCAGATAAGTACTATGCTTAAGAGATTGTTCGATAAATATGTAGTCAAGGCACTCAGCCATATGGCTTTGG
>JAFYRL010000076.1 GCA_017546975.1 Alistipes sp. | reverse complement strand
ATTTCTTATCTTTTTCGAGGGCGCTATGCGGGCATAGCAACCGAGGAAAGATAAGATAGATGCCGAAATAGACACAAAAGCAACCGAAATATAAAATAAAACTACCTATTGTTAAACTTAATTTACTAATTTATAGAACATTCCTATAGTAGTTTGTAGCATACCCCGCCCAGATGCCTAAGCCTCCGTTCGTTAGGTTTGTAGGTAGGTTTGAGGTTGAGGGGAATATCGGATTTACGCTATTTAAGAAGTTGTCCTCCCATTTACGCCAATAGCTATACGCGAACTCTGTAAGTGCATTAACCCTTAGTCGTACAATCTCCCCAGAGTGAAAGTGTATGTCGTGGTCATCACGAATAAGATTCTCCATAGGGCGATTTATAACAATACGACGAGGCGTGTGGCTTGGGGCATAACTACCAAGAAGTGTTGGCGCAAAGTACTGACTATTTCCAATTGAGCAATCTATGCTGCATGGGTAGTTAGTTGCGGGTAGTGTCGCCTCTATGGTATAGCTATCCTCATCCTTGGCAATGACCTCAATATCGTGAAGCTCTATAGGCTCTACTATGGTCGATGTTGCCTCCCACACTCTATTGCTATACTCAACCTTTATGGTGTAGCTCTCTCCCACCTCGCCTGTAATCTTGGAACTGTTATATATGTATTTTGTGGGGTAGTCCTCGTGCTTGCGTCCTACGAGCACCTCCTCCTCTCCGTTGTGTATAAGTGTTACCTTAGCCCATCTTATCACAACATCTCTGAAAGTATCCTCATCATACACCTCTCGATAGGGCATGCTCTGCGATAGCATGACAACGGCACCTCGGCCCTGCTCTATACGGCCATCCATTACAAGACTATAGCGAAAGGCATCGTCGCTGTTTGTTGCTTTGATGCATCCCGATAGTAGAAGTGTTAGAAGTGTGGCTATTGCAAATCTTCTCATGCTCTTAGAACTTAAATGTCCAACTTATTGATGGCATAATGGTGTATAGGATGTGCATGTTCTCCTTGATGTGTATGCTCTTATCCTCATCTACGGTTATTTTCCACGACACCATAAGTGGATTTTTGTGGGCGTAGATATTATATATCGAGAAGTTTATGCCGCTGTGTCTATCACGGCTATGCTTAAACCAATATGTTGCCGAGAGGTCTAAGTGGTGTAGGTCGGGTAGCTTACCATTGTTATATGCTCCATACTCCTTGAGAAAGGCGTTACCACTGATATATATACCCTTTGTTGCAGTATATGGTGCACCTGTGGCGTAGATAAATGTCGCAGATAGTGACCAGCGTGGTGATGGTTGCCATGTTGCGAGCATCGAGAGGTTATGCCTACGGTCGGAGTTGGCAGGAAATGGATTGCCAAAATTTATATCCTCGAATTGGCGTACTGAGCGCGATAGGGTATAGTTTAGCTGTAGATCTAAACCATTTATCGTGTAGCCGATATTGCTCTCTATGCCGTATGACTCGCCTATGCCTGAGTATATCGAGTTGTGGTGTGTGCTTTCGGATGTTAGTACCTCCAATATAGAGGTGTCATACTCTATAACGCTATTCATATAGCGGTAGTATAGCTCTACGGAGTAGCGTAGGGCGCTTAGCTTGTTGCTATAGCCGAGGGCGAAGTTGTGTGAGGTCTGCGGAGGTATAGCCTCGGAGGAGCTAATATAGAAGTCTGTGGCAAATGACATATTGGACTGTGGCGCAAGATGTAAATACTGCACCATAAAGTTATAGCTCGCCCAGATGCGCTCGGATGCTGATATCGGCATCGAAAACATTATACGAGGCTCAGGGTAGCACCATACTCTGCCGTTCTTGTAAATACTTAGTCTTATGCCTGTGTCGAGGTCTACATCGTTAAAGGCTCTCCAGTTGGCATTGACAAATATTGCAGCCTCGTGTGTCTGCTCAAGAGAGGCTATTGTGGTGCTTGCCTCTGCCACGATATGCTGGGGTCGCACCTTGCGGTACTCATAGTTGATGCCAGAGCTAAGTTTTACAGTCCCGAGGTCGATAGTTGTATTGTTTGATGCTCCGTAGCTCTCTACGCCCGCTGAGACGCCATACTTCTTGTCTGTAATAGTGAGCGCCATGAAGTTGTCGTATACCGAGCTATATATGGCGTTGGACATTGTGGTGCGAGGCCCGATGCTGCTCTCTAAGCTGATGTTGCCCAAGCCGTTCCACCACTTTAGTTTGCCATTGCTGTTGTATGTGTCAACAAAGGTCGTGGATTTGTCGCTGTTGAAGTGGCTGTTCATCGTAAGTCGTCCCACTCTGCCTAAGTCGCCAACAAAGCCTAAACCATAATCTCCAAATTCATATGACATTGAGGTCTTACGAACAGATATCATATCTGTTAGCCATGATGTGTAGGAGTGGCGTGCCGAGAGGAATATGCCGAGACGCTCTGTCGCGGGGATATGTATTGCGGCGTCGGACTCGATAATACCAATGTTGCCCTCTATGGTTGCTCTCTTTGGCACATAGCTATGTGTGCGGATATCTGTTACCGAGGCTGTAGACGAGCCATATATGGCTGGAATACCCGACTTGTAGAGCGTAAGACCACTGAGGTGTGCTGAGTTAAGTACAGAGAAGAACCCAAATAGATGCGTGGGCGAGTAGAGTGGAACGCCATTTATAAGCATGCGGCTCTGTCCGCTGTCGCCACCACGCACATATAGCGAAGTATTCCCCTCTTCGGTTGCCACAACGCCTGGGGTGTATTGCAGGAGCTTCACAACATCCACAGCGCCACCAAAGCGCGGCATGCCATCCAAAGCATCCATGTTTATGGATACATTGCCACTCTTATCGGGTTGAGAAATCACCTGCTTATGTGCCGACACAACGACATCCTCAACGCTATAGTGCAGCGTGAGGCTGTCCTGCTGAGCATGGCTGCTTAGGGCGATGCTCAGAAGTAAAATTGTTAGTATCGACTTTATACTCCTCATAAAAGATAGGCTCCTACCCCTATCGCTGTACACCAGTGACGAAGGTAGGAGCCACCATTAGATTGTATAGACTAATACTCGATGTCGCCTGCAATATCGCCAAGACGCTCGAAGAGATTGCCAAAGCCACTCTCATTGAAGAAGTCCTCGAAGAGGAACTTGCTACCGTCAGGGAATACAAGTACAGGAACAGGGTCGTAGTATGTGTATGTCTCATCCCAGTACTCATCGTAGTACTCAACAAGCTCTGTCTGCAAAATTACATCTGCAATCTTCTCCTTAGTGTCGTTGTAGATAGCTACAAGCTTCAAGTACTTGTTGATAATAGCGCAACCCTCATCCCAGTACTCTTTTTCGCTACCGTCAGACTCTGCGTAACGCTCATCCAAAGCGTCAAGCTCGTTGATAACCCTCTTTAGATCACCATTGCCGATTACAGAGAGTGTAAGTATATCGAACTGAGCGAAACCATTAGTTACATTCTCGATGAAGTAATCCTCAGGGGAAATGTAGGTTATTGTCTCCTCGAAATATTCATTGTAGTACTCATAGTACCAATTCTCATGATTTGTCATGCCCTTGATGTCAAATGCTACGGCACCACCAAATAGCTTCGTGCCATTCTTCTTAAATGAAGCCTCTGCGCTTATGCCCTTGTTGTTAGCACTTGACTTGCCATAAAGCTCATAACCACCATTTAGCTTAACAGTCACGGCTGGAGCATAGGTGTAGTTATCGGTGATGTTAGGCTCGATATATGCGCTGAAATGCTCCTTGCCAGCCACGGTGATCGCAACCTTGATATAGGCAGGAACCTTGACAATGTATGTCACGCCCTCCTCGCTATCCTCCATGGTGTACTGACCCTTGTTCTCACCCCATGATAGTGTGAGTGCATCGTTGTCCCACTTAATAACGATAGCTCGTGGGTCGTCAAGCTCGCCCCCGATAACCTCGCCATCCTCAGTAATCTCGTAGCTGTAACCTCCAAAATCGAACTCAGGGTCGTTGATGTCGATGATAAACTGCTCTGAAGCACGTGTTGTAAGAGCTACTATGCTGTTAACATCGAAGTTCTTGATGCTGCGTGCATACTCCTCTGGGTAGTAGTCCTCTTCCCAATCGCCTTCCTCACCATAAATATCCTCAGGTAAACGCTCCGAGAGGGTCATAAGCGAATATGCAAGCTCCTCGAAGTCCGCAGGGTCAATCTGGTCGATGATGTCCAATGCAATCTGCTCCAACTTTGCCTGGTGCTCGGTTGGTGTAAGATCTGATGGCTCATAGGTCTCTTCAGAGTTATTACCCTTGCCGAACAAACCCTCAATCTTCTCACAAGAGCTAAGTGATGTGAGAGCAATAGCACAGAGTGCTACAACAGAAAATAGCTTTTTCATAGTATTTGTTTTTATAGTTTTAAGTTCTCTCCTACAAAGTTAGGCGGAAATAACTAAAAATCCAAATAATTTAAAAAAAAATTATAATTTGTTTTGTAGTGTTGCTTTTTACTAAATCCGTAGTTTTGCAATATATTCTGCCATCATCTAATAAATAAGACAGACTAAATTATTAGCCTGTCTTACTCCATATCTGTAGTTAAACTTACTTCTTTATTTTTTTATAATCCAAAGTCCATCTTTGATAGTCGATAACGATTTCCCACGAGGCTGATTTGCCGTTTTCTAATATCGCAGTGAGAATTCCTCTATTGAAATAAGGCTCTCCAAAGAGTGGTATGCCATCTATATACTCTTTTGCATTATGACCGGTAACACCATCCAGGGTTATATATGCATCGTGGCGAGGTTGGTTGTCATGGTCTGTGCAACCAGCTGCCACAGCCATAAGGTCGCCTGAAAATGAGTATCGTAGAGTTTGCTTTGTCCCGGCACCATTAGTAGATGACGATATGGGTACTTCGACAACTGAAGTTGTGAACTTAATGCCGTAGAAGTTGCTCATGGTGAAGTACTCTTGCCATTTGCCATTGTGAATCATACCGCCATATAGTGTGTACTCTCCATTCTCGCGTCTCACGCTCCACTCGCAGTACTCTGTCGATGGCTGTTGGTAAGCATCCCAAAATCGCTTCATACGACCGTGTACAACCCACAGAGCACCATCTTCATCTAACGATATATTGTTATGCGTAATAGTGTACTCTGCGGCTTTTTCATTTCCCATTTGATACCAACAAATCTCTCCATCCTCATTAACCTTTGGCCTAGAGAAGTGTGGATTGGAAAATTGACGATCTATAACCACCTGCACATCGCCACCGTTGCGTAGTGTGTCGCGGTAGGCCGATGCCTGAAATAGAAAGTCGAGATTATCAACTATATTTTGGCATATATCACCCGTAATCCAATTACTATAAGTGTTAATGCGTGATTTCTCATCCCATTCGTATATAACCTCCTGACTGCAACTGCTTAGAATAAGCGAGCAGACTAATAGTGTATAAATCCTCTTCATAGTTTTACGCTGATATTAGTTGTAAGAATACTTATCACTACAAAATTAAAGGAAAATAACCGAAGAACCAAATATTTTGACGCGAAATAGTGGTGGTGTGACTGATAAATGCAATTCGCTATTCTTCATCTTCGTATATAAATAGAAAAGAGCCCCGAAGGACTCTTTATCTATTTTGGGAGGTTCTATAAATTATGTCGAGTTGATTTTGTTGGATATTTCGAACAGATTTCTTATCTCTTTCGAGGGCGCTATGCGGGCATAGCAACCGAGGAAAGATGAGAAAGATGCCGAAATAGACACAAAAGCGACCGAAAT
>JAFYRL010000075.1 GCA_017546975.1 Alistipes sp. | reverse complement strand
CTGCTGCAACCTTCGAATGCAGATTCTCCAATCGCAGTTACGCTATTAGGAATAGTTACACTTGTAAGGTTGCTGCAACACCAGAATGCACCATCTCCAATCGTAGTTACGCTATCAGGAATAGTTACACTGGTAAGGCTGTCGCATTCATGGAATGCCAAATTTCCAATCGTAGTTACGCTATCTCCAATAGTTACACTTGTAAGGCTCTCGCACCAACTGAATGCACCATATCCAATCGTAGTTACGCTATCAGGAATAGTTATACTTGTAAGGCTGCTGCAACCTTCGAATGCAGATTCTCCAATCGCAGTTACGCCATTGCCAATAGTTACACTTTTAAGGCTGTCGCAATTATAGAATGCATTATCTCCAATCGTAGTTACGCTATCACCAATGGTTACACTTGTAAGGCTATGGCAATATGCGAATGACTCATTTCCAATCGTAGTTACGCTATCAGGAATAGTTATACTTGTAAGACTGCAACAATAATAGAATGCACGCTCTCCAATCGTAGTTACGCTATCTCCAATAGTTACACTTGTAAGGCTCTCGCACCAATTGAATGCACCATATCCAATCGAAATTACGCTATCTCCAATAGTTACACTTGTAAGGCTGTTGCAACTATAGAATGCCTCATCTCCAATCGAAGTTACGCTATCAGGAATAGTATATTCAGTTAGTCCCGCAGGAGCAAAAGCATTAAGTGTACCATCAATAATCAAACATCTACCATCCTCGGATGCAAACTTACTCTTAAACTCTTGTAGGTTACTGCACCAAGCGAATGCCTCATCTCCAATCGTAGTTACGCTATCAGGAATAGTTACACTTGTAAGGCTATCGCAATCCCAGAATGCTGAATTTCCAATCGAAATTACGCTATCAGGAATAGTTACACTTGTAAGGCTGCTGCACTCATAGAATGCGGAACCTCCAATCGTAGTTATAGGAGCATTAAACTCTATTATGCCAACACCATCTTTATATGTATTAGATAGTATAGTCACACCAAATGATGAACTATCATAAAGTTGTACTATCTTACCATTGCTTGATGTATAATATAGGCAATATCTCGGATTTTGTGTAATGGTATACTCTGCAGATAGTTCATTATCGTCTTTGGAGACAACCTTAACCACACAACTTCTCTCTTTGCCAGAGTTATTCTCTGCAATATTGAGTGTGGTGTTATATGTAACCAAGCCTCGTGTTGCAGGAGCAATAGTTATCCAATCTTGTGCCTCCTCTGGGATAATAACCTCACAATCAACAGATGTTTGATAAGAGATAACAGCAACGCCACCCTCAGCAGGGATATTAAAGGTATTATTTGCATTAGGAATAATAACCTCCTTTAACTTCTGCGAAACATCAAACTTTATCTTCTCATCAGCACAGCGGAACCAGAAGGTAGCCTCTCTATCGTCATAGGCTACATCAGCAGAGAAGGTGACTTTCTGACCATCCTCATTAGCATCACCGCCCTTTACTGATGGTGCACACCAATCGCTTGTACCCGAAATCTCCCACTTATAGTTGCTATATACGATAACATCTACATTTCCGCCATCTGGGGAAATGGTAACACTCTCCTTATCAAGATCAAAGAAGATATTTTCAGGAATATCATCCTCATTACCACCCTCGTTTTCGTTAGGTTGTTCTGTTTTGTTGTCGTTGCCTTTGTCTGCATCATCCTTGGTGCAACCAACAGCAACCACGCCCAAAAGGGCAAGTAGCAAAAATAGTTTTTTCATAGTAGCGGTTTTATTTGTTAATATTATTCGTGTTGCAAACCAATATTCATCCACACCCAAAAGTATCGGGCATGATTTTAATACATAGAGGGTGTAGTACCATCTTTGGTACATCACTACTCTGTGTATAAATACAAAGATATACTATTTTTCGCCAAGAACAAACGATACACCGCAAAAACTATCGCGGAGTTTGGCAATAAAACTGTAAAGAAAGTCAATAAACATTTTTGTGTTTTGCAAAAAAAGCACTATATTTGCATCACTTAAAAGATGAACGATAATCCCCCGCGAGTCTCATCGTGGGTTTCGGATAATAATCAAAGATTGATATATGCAGGATTTGGAGACATTGGAGGGTAAGACCATTGTGGAGTTGCGCGAAATCGCAAAGAGCATAGGTATTGCACCTTCTACTATGAAAAAGCAGGAGCTCTTTGAGAAGATTGTGGAGTTTGCCACAGCTGCGGCAGCGCAGAGTGAATCTTCAGCAGAGGTGGAGGCAGAGTCACAGCAAGCTCCTCGCCGTGGTCGTAGACCTCGCATGGCGAGTGTCAAGGTGAGTGAGGCACCACGCAGAAAAGATAATACTGAGAACAACGAAACAATAAACAATACGGAGACCTCTGAGGTAGAGGAGCAGCCAGTAGCTATAGCAGAGCCTGTAGAGGTGGAGGTTTCAAAGCCAGCTAAGCGTCGTGGTCGTAAGCCAAAGGCTGCCGTTGTAGAGGAGAGTGTTGATATTGTCCCAGAGGAGAATATCGAGCCTCAGGTTATAGAGCAGGAGGGCGATGTTGCCGAAGAGGAGAATATTGATGATGCAGAGAATGATGAGGATGGCGATATCTTCTACGATGACGATAGCTATGATGAGGAGGAGAACATTGATGAGGAGTACTCCGAGGATCATGTAACAAAGGATGATTTTACTGCAGTTATTGAGGGCGAGGGTGTCTTGGAGATTATGGCTGATGGCTTTGGTTTCCTACGCTCAGCAGACTATAATTATCTAAACTCTCCAGATGATGTATATGTGTCTCCATCGCAGATTAAACTCTTTGGTCTTAAGTCTGGCGATACGGTGAGTGGTATCATCCGCCCACCTAAGGAGGGCGAGAAGTACTTCCCATTGGTGCGTGTAGACCTTATCAACGGCTTGACACCTGATATCATTCGTGATCGTCAGCAGTTTGAGTATTTGACACCTCTATTCCCAAGTGAGAAGTTCAACCTCACGGGTAATGGTAATAACTCAAAGTCTAATCGTATTGTCGACCTTTTTGCTCCTATAGGCAAGGGTCAGCGTGCACTTATCGTGGCACAGCCTAAGACGGGTAAGACAATGTTACTCCAGTCTATCGCTAATGCTATTGCAGACAATCACCCAGAGGTGTATATGATTGTGCTCCTTATTGATGAGCGTCCAGAGGAGGTTACCGAAATGGCACGCCATGTCAAGGCTGAGGTTGTAGCTTCTACCTTTGATGAACAGGCAACACGCCATGTAAAGGTGGCTGAGATGGTGTTGGAGAAGGCAAAGCGTATGGTGGAGTGTGGTCACGATGTTGTTATCTTCCTTGACTCTATCACCCGTCTTGCTCGTGCATATAACTCTGTGCAGCCAGCGTCAGGTAAGGTACTTTCGGGTGGTGTCGATGCCAACGCCCTACATAAGCCTAAGCGTTTCTTCGGTGCTGCGCGTAACACCGAGGAGAAGGGTTCGCTAACAATCATCGCGACAGCTCTTATCGACACAGGCTCAAAGATGGATGAGGTAATCTTTGAGGAGTTTAAGGGTACGGGTAACATGGAGCTTCAGCTCGACCGTAAGCTCGCTAATAAGCGTATCTATCCAGCTGTCGATGTTGTGGCATCTGGTACACGCCGAGAGGATCTGCTCCTAAGTCAAAGCGTAATGCAGCGCACCTGGATATTGCGTAAGCATCTTGCTGATATGACTCCTGTCGAGGCTATGGAGTTCCTACAGAAACAGATGAATCTTACCAGAGATAATGAGGAGTTTTTGGCAACCATGAACCAGTAATTTCTTGTGATAAGGGGCACGTCTGCTGCCGCTAACAAAAAGTCCCGACAATGGATTGTACGCCAAGTACTACCCATCGCCGGGATTTTTGTCGAGCGTTGCATCTGACCCCTTCTGACAAGAAATTGTGGCGTGACTTATGAAAATAAAGATCAATGTCACTGCGTTATAATAATAAAATACCTATCTTTGCCATACAAACATAAAACAATGAAGATACTATGCGTAGATTAGTAATTATAATTCTTGCGACACTGATACCTGCGATGTCATTTGCATGGGGTGCTAAGGGACATGATATTGTGGCATACATTGCTGAGCAGCGTCTGTCGAAGCGCACAAAGCGTAATGTGGAGCAGGTGCTTGGAGGATACTCGATGGTCTATGTCGCTAATTGGATGGATAACGCCAGCCATACAGATGAGTATGACTACACGAAGACCTGGCACTATGTGAATGTCGACCATGAGGAGGGTAGTTATGCCCGCTCAAAGAAGGAGGATAATGGTGATGTTGTTTCAGCCGTTAACAATATTGTTAAGAGTCTAAAGTGTGACCAGCTAACGCCTGAGCAGGAGCGCGTTAAGCTAATGATGCTTATTCATCTTGTTGGAGATATGCACTGTCCTATGCATGCGGGCCATAAAAGTGATAGGGGAGGTAATGGTACTAAGGTAAAGTATTTTGGTAAGCAGGAGAAGTTGCACTCTGTGTGGGATAGTCAGATTGTTGAGTCTGTCCACCGCTGGAGCTATACTGAGTGGCAGAGAGAGATTGATCGTATTGATAGAAAGACTGAGAAGCGCATAATGCAGGGTACACCAAATAATTGGATTGAGGAGTGTGTGTTACTTGCTGATGATGTCTATACACGCTCTATGAAGGGTGGTAACCTATCTTACGACTATGTAGCGCACTATACTCCTATAGTTGAGTTACAGCTTCTAAAAGGTGGTATTCGCCTAGCCAAGATTCTTGAGGAGATATACTAATCAATCTGTGTACATATAATACAAAAAGAAGCTGTCTAACAAGGCTTCTTTGGCGTTGCACTTGCTCTCAAAATGCTCATTTACGCCTAGTAAACTCCGCTTTTTTGAGCTTCGTGCGCCTAAAATTAGCTCTTGTTATACAACTTCACAAGAAAAAAGTGACT
>JAFYRL010000010.1 GCA_017546975.1 Alistipes sp. | reverse complement strand
GCTCGTGCGGTAAAACAAAACGACGTAGTAGTTGCTACACTCACCCAACGTATCTTGGGTCGTGTCAGCGTTCACGATATCTATGACCTCGAGGGTAACCTCATCGTAGCTTCTGGCGAAGAGATTCGCGAGGCAGCTTGCGAGGCTATCGAAGCTGCTGGTATTGAGGCAGTTGAGATTCGTTCTGTCCTCACTTGCGAGGCTAAGCACGGTGTCTGCGCTAAGTGCTACGGCCGCAACCTTGCTACACGTAAGATGGTTCAGAAGGGTGAGGCTGTTGGTGTCATCGCTGCACAAGCCATCGGTGAGCCTGGTACACAGCTTACACTTCGTACCTTCCACTCTGGTGGTGTCGCTGGTAACGCAGCTACTCAAAACACCTATGCTATCCCTGCTAAGGGTCGCATCGAGATTGATGACCTCCGTACTATCACCACCGAAGCAGGTGAAGTGATCGTGGTTAGCCGTCTGAACGAGATGCGCCTCGTAGACGAGAACACAGGCGTTGTATTGACTACCTTCAATATCCCTTATGCTTCTAAACTCTTCATCACTCCAGGCGAGTCTTACGAGAAGGGTCAACAAGTTTGCGAATGGGATCCATATAAGGCTGCTTTGATTATCGAGCAAGCCGGTCGTCTCCAATACGAAGATGTTATTGAGAACGTTACCGCTAAGACCGAGATCGACGACCAAACAGGTAAGAAAGAGGTTACTATTACCGAGACCAAAGATAAGACCAAGATGCCATCTGCTCACATCGTGGATGCTGAGGGTAATATATTGCGTACCTACAACCTCCCAGTGAAGGCTTTGCTCGTTCACGAGGATGGCGCTGAGGTGAAGGTCGGTGATTCACTCTTTACTCAAACTCGTTCCTTCGGTACTGCAGGCGATATTACCGGTGGTCTCCCACGTGTTACCGAGCTCTTCGAGGCACGTAACCCATCTAACCCTGCTATCGTGGCCGAGATCGATGGTGAGGTGACCTTCGGACGTATCAAACGTGGTAACCGTGAGCTTACTATCACCTCTAAGTTGGGTGAGGTTAAGTCTTACCTCGTGCCACTTGGTAAACAAATCCTCGTACAAGAGGGCGACTATGTTCGTGCTGGTGTAGCTCTCTCTGATGGTGCTATCACTCCAGACGATATCTTGGCTATCCAAGGTCCTACCGCGGTACAAGATTACATCGTAAACGAGGCACAATCTGTTTACCGTATGCAAGGTGTAGAGATCAACGATAAGCACTTCGAGATCATCGTTCGCCAAATGATGCGTAAGGTGGAGATCCAAGATGGTGGTGATACTCGCTACCTTGAGAAGCAAATCGTAGATAAGATCGACTTCCTTGAGGAGAACGATCGTATTTGGGGCAAGAAAGTGGTTACCGATGCTGGTGACAGCGAGACCTTGAAAGCAGGTCAAATCGTAACCGCACGTCGCCTCCACGACGAGAACTCTTCTCTCCGTCGTAAGGATAAGAAACTTGTTGTAGCTCGCGACGCTATGTGCGCAACCGCAAGCCAAGTGCTCCAAGGTATCACACGTGCTGCTCTTGCTACCAAGTCATTCATGTCTGCGGCTTCCTTCCAAGAGACCACTAAGGTACTCAACGAGGCTGCTATCCAAGGCAAGGTGGACTACCTCGACGGTATGAAGGAGAACGTTATCTGCGGTAACTTGATCCCTGCAGGTACTGGTCTTCGCGAGTTCCAACACATCAGCGTACACAACGCTGAGGAGTACGCTGCTATCCAAAGTGCTCGCGCTGCAGCTGCGGCAGAGGCGCAACTCCGTCAAGAGGAACTCAACGAACTGTAAGAAAGATTTTATAACCGATTAGTATCTCACTGATCGTGATTCAATAACCAACAAGAGGCTTCCAATCGGGAGCCTCTTGTTGATTTCATAATGCGCTACTTTTACGTTAGGTTTTATATTTGAAATATATTTTTTCGTTATCATGCCGTTTTCACTCAGAAGAAATACCGAACTCATTAGTGAGGGAATGTGTTAGATAAATAGGAGCAAAAGTGAGTGAAATGTCTCAAATAATGCAGAAAATTTGTATATGTTAGAAAAAAGCACTACCTTTGCAACATGAAACATATTCGAATCATTTCGCCATCAGGGGCCATTGAGCCTGAATATATCACGCGAGCACAACAACGCTTAGAGAGTTGGGGATTCCGTGTGTCTCTAGGAGCGCATGCCTTTACACAATGGGGACGTTTTGCGGGGACATGCGAAGAACGTTTGGCGGATATCAACGAAGCTTTTTCTGATCCCAATATTGATATTATTCTCTGTTCGCGCGGGGGATATGGACTACAGCAAATCATTGACAAAATACAACTTCCTACGCGCGCCAAAGAGGAATATCCTTTGCTAGTTGGATTTTCGGATGTTACTGAACTACACGCACTTATGAGTATTCATGGTGTACCTTCGCTCCATGCTTCAATGTGCAAAGTATTGGCGACTTTACCTGAAGATTCGCCAGCCCTACAAGCTACAAAAATGGCGCTCCAGGGGACCTACAAATCGGCTATTCCAGCCTTCCCTGGGAAGAGTATTATTGGTGGTAACTTAAGTGTGCTCTATGGCTTACAAGGGACACCTTACTCGCTCAACGCAATCATGGATCAATGCGAGGAGGCACCAGTGCTCTTGATTGAGGATATTGGTGAGAGACATTATCACATAGACCGTATGCTCAACAACCTGCGTATGAGTGGTGTGCTAGCGCGTTTAAGCGGGGTGATCGTAGGACAGTTTACCGAGTGTGACGATGATTCTAAGATGGGGTGCACCTTGCAAGAGACTATTCGTCAGGTTTTTGCCGATTACGATTACCCTATAATTTTCGACGCTCCTTACGGTCACATAGACGATAATATGCCTATTTTCCTCTCTTAGAGAGGAAGAAAATGGATTTTTGGCGCAAAATCTTGCGTATGTGCAAATAATTTTGTACCTTTGTCGCCGTGTTAAAATTATTACTTATTCTGTCGATCTTGACAACGCACCCTGATACCAAAGATGCGAATATGGGTGTGTTGATTTGTGATTATCATTCGGGCGATACGATTGATTCGTACCGTGCGAATTCTGTCATTCCTCCCGCTTCCACTATGAAACTTCTCACAACTGCCACCGCGGTGGAGATGTGGGGTGGGGACTACCGCATAGAAACACCTATAACCTATGACGGGTATATTCAAGATGGTACGCTCTACGGAAACCTCTACATAGAGGGTAAGGGCGATCCTACTTTTGGTTCTCGGTATGTAGGTAGTCAGAATTTCATGTACCGTTGGGCACGAGAATTACGTCAGGCAGGAATCAGGCGAATTACTGGAAATGTGGTGGGAGATGCTAGCTATTTTGATGGCGACGCACTGAACCCTTCTTGGCTTTGGGAAGATGCGGGTAATTACTATGCTCCGGGTATCTTTGCACTTGCGTATGTGGATAATACGATGAATATCGTGCTGCAGAGTGGTCCGGTAGGCAGTATAGCTACAGTGCTGAATACTACACCTCAAGTGCCAGAAATGGAGTTTGAGAATCATATTCGTTGTACGCATATATCCTATGATGGGGCGTTTGTACATGGAGTGCCATATAGCAATCGTAGATATTTGGTGGGTAGTGTGCCTTCTAATCGCCAAACCTTTGGCGTGAAGGGTGACCTGCCTAATCCACCACTGATCTTAGCGCGTAATTTGATCACGGTACTGAATGCCAGCGGAATAGCGGTGGAGGGTGAAGCAAGTTATTTGAGTGAGAAACCCATGAACGCTATGCCACGCACGTTGTTGTTTTCATATCAAAGTGAGCCACTTGCAGAGATTATTCGCCATACCAATCATGAGTCAGATAACCTATATGCAGAGATGTTGTTCCGTATCTTTGGCTCGCGTTATTCAGTGCCATGTACTATTCACAATGCTTCGGATTTTGTGCGGGAGTATTGGAAAAATCGTGGTGTTAGTTTCCGCAGTGCGAAGATATTAGATGGTTGTGGCCTGGCGCCACAAAACACTATTTCTCCTGCTATGTACGTGCAGTTGTTGCGATATATGTACGGTTCGAAGAATAAAGAAGTGTTCTTGGCATCGTTGCCTTGTAGTGGCGAGAGTGGTACACTGAGTTCTTTCTTGCGCGGAACGGAATTGCATGGTAAGGTATGTGCTAAGAGTGGAACGATTGGAGGAACAAAAAACTATGCGGGGTATATCTTTTTGCCGGATGGCAGAGTGTGGGTGTTTGCTGTGTTGGTGAATAGTGCAAACTGCAAGGCCAGAAAGATACAACGCGTAATAGAGCAATACTTGTTGGATGTATATCAAGCAAACAAATAGCACTTCCACGTTGCTGCGTGAGCAGTATTCTGAGAATATGCCGCACTTATACACGATACGGACGGATTATCAGACTGCGGGACGTGGACAAGCCGGCAATAGTTGGGAGAGTGAAGAGGGGAAGAACCTTTTGTTCTCAGCGTTACTCAAATATAAAGATATACGCGCAGCAGAGCAATGGAGATTGTCTATGTTGGTGGCGGTTGCGTTGTGGGATGTGTTGGCAAATTATTTACCCCAAGAGCAATTGACGATTAAATGGCCAAATGATATATACTTTGGAGATAAGAAATTGGTGGGAATATTGATTGAGAATAGTTTGATAGGAGGATATGTGGGGTATAGCATCGCAGGTGTAGGGGTAAATGTAAATCAAACCAAATGGCTAAGCAATGCGCCTAATCCTATATCAATGAAAGAGATAACGGGGCAGGAATATGCTGTAGAATCGTTGATGCAGGAGTGGAAGAAGACGATAATATTATGGGAAAAATGTACAACAGATGAGTTGTCGACAGCATATCTGCAACACCTCTATCGCGGAAAAGGTTGGCATAGGTATGTAGAGAGAGAGGTAAGCTT
>JAFYRL010000074.1 GCA_017546975.1 Alistipes sp. | reverse complement strand
TTAAATATATCATTCAGTAGGGAATTACTTTACGTAAATCTTCTGGATGTCTACCTTACCATTGGTGTAAGTTGTCTTCACGATGTTAACACCCTTAACAGGAGCATCAACAGGAACACCACCAAGAGTGTAGTAAGCGCGTGTAGCAACCTCTGATACCTCTACCTCTTCGATAGCAGTATCGATAACAGGAGCCTTCTCAGAGATGGTCCACAAGTAGAGAGCATCGCCCAATGAAGGATTACCAGACTTAACCTCCAATGTAGAAGGATCGATGTCTACGAAGCAGTGGCAGCCCCAGCTTGTACCAGTAGAGTTGGTCAAACGGATAGCATACTTGCCCTCAGCATTCTTATAGAATACCTGGCTCTCCCATGTACGCTGCTGGAGACCGAGCTGGCCATCAACAGCCTGAGTATTGATTCGACCTGTACCGTCACCGTTCTGAGCATTTGACATGTAACGTCCATTGCTCTCCATGAAGCTTGCAGCCTTAGCGAAGCCAGTAGTATTACCATTAGTAAACTTGATAGCTGTAGGCTCATCTACTACTACCCAGTCTGCATCACCAGCAGCATAGAGGAAGTGGTGCTTGCCCTCAGCGTCGGTGTAGTATACATACTTGTCACCCTCAGTCATAGAAGCAATCATTCCACCAGCCATGTAGTTAACCTCATCCTTAGCACCGAGGTACTCAAGACGATAGTTATCCATTACGATCCAGTCGTTAGCAACACCGTCTGTCTTGATAAGACCCATCTTAATGGTGTTGTTATCACCTTCCTTCACCTCGAATACGAGTGTGTGCTCATACAAACCGAGGTTGAAGTATACTGAAGCGTCATTTGCACCATGAGGAGCCTTACCATATTGGCCATAGACAACACCATGAGTAGATGTTGTATTCATACCAGCGCAGTCGAGGATATTCATCACAGGCACTGTAGCATCATTTGCAAAGAACTTAGCAGCTACAATTTCTGTACCATTCTCACGTGCGGTAACAGCTGCAGCGCGCTCTTCTTCGCTAACGTTTGAATTGATAGGAGTTGTACCCTGACGATAGAATCCCTGAACCTTCATGCGGTATACACCATTAGGCATATTGCTGAGTACAGTTGACATCTCACAGGTCAAAGTATTCTCCTTGTATGCTATGAAGTTAGCCCATTCACCACCGAATGTGGGTGAACCTGTCCATTCCTTAACCTCTGTATTGTTGTAACCAAAGTTATGACCAGGAATCTCGAATGTAGCATTAGCGGGCTCAAGAGCTGTAGCTGTAGCATACTCAGCACGGAACTCCTCTGCAGTTACAAACTGCCAGTAGCAATACTCATTGAGCTGATTAACCTTCTGAAGTACTGTAGTACCAGCCTTGTATGCATAATACTGTCCGCCGTACTGGATGGTGTAGAGACTCTGACCTACGCGAGTTATCACGTGACCTACGGGCAACTGGTCTACATAACCATTAGCGCCCATGTGGCATTGCTGTGCATTAGAGGGATGACAGAGAGGACCTCTCAAGATGTAAGTAGGAGCAGTAGCTGCAGGAACCTCAACCTCTGTAGGAGCGTCCTGTGCGAATGCAGCACCAACAGCCTTAATCTGAGCAGCAGTAAGCGACTCCTTCCAGAACTGGATGCCACCAACCTCAACTGCAGTATGTTCGCCATCGTTATCCAAGAAGAGGAATACGCCATCCTTATTGATGCACCAGCTGTTATTATCAGCATTTGCAGACGACTTCAAGAACTGGCCATCGAGGTAAAGAGAGATGATACCATCCTTCACAACAAATGCGATTCTATACCACTTGTTAGCAGCAAGGCTTCCAGAATAGTCAAGACCACCACGTCTTACACCGATAGTACCCTTGTTGATGAAGATCTCACCATCCTCTGTATTTTCGAGGTTTGTCTGGAACATAGAGATGTAAGGATTAACGTCAGCAACCTTCAAGTCATAGATGAGAGTATAGTTAGCCAAGTCAGCTTCCTCATCGAGATCCATGAAGAGACATGTAGTCTTAGCCATAGCGATACCATCATCAGTCTTAGCTACACCAGTATCCTCACCAGCCTCGAATGCTACAGGAACAGTATTGTTCTCACCGACCTTGCAAGGAGTCAATGCAATGTTACCTACAGAATTTGCAAAGAGGTTCTCTGCATTATCAAATGTCCAAGCAGCAGTACGAGCAGGAACGGGCTCACCCTTGAGAGTCTTAACACCGCTCATCTGAGCAACCTCAACCTCTGTAAGAGCCTTCTTCCAGAACTGGAGACCAGCTACCTCTACGTCAGTAGACTCACCATCGTTATCCAAGAAGAAGAATACACCGTTCTTATCCAAAGTCCAAGAACCATTATTTACGTTTGTAGCTGTACGTACATGCAAGCCATCGAGGTATGTAGAGATGATGCCATCCTTTACAACTACAACAATCTTGTGCCACTGGTCAGCAACAACTGTGCCACCATAACCAAGACCACCACCATTGATACCGAGCATACCCTTAGCAATGAAGAGTTCGCCATCATTATCGTTATTAGTGAGGTTTGTCTGGTACAATGATGTGTAGTTCTGAACGTCAGCAAGCTTTACATCAAATACGAATGAATAAGTCTTCAAGTTCTCTGCCTCGTTGAGCTGCATAAAGAGAGATGTTGTCTTAGGCAAGAAGATACCATCAGCGGTAGACTCTACGCCAGTCTCCTCACCCTCTTCGAAGGCAACGGGAGCCTGCTTGTTACCAACCCACTTGTGGGGAACCAACTTAACATCACCTACAGCAGGAGCGTAGATATCAGCAGCATTGTCAAACAACCACTCCATATCGTACATAGCCTCTGCTACAACAGTCCACTTGTAACCATCCTTCAAGAATGAAGCCTGAGTACCCCAGCTGTTAGCTGAAGCCAAGTACATCTTAGATGCAGGATTATACAAGTAACCAGTGATTGACTTACCGAGAACAGCACCAGCCCACTCAGACTCAATGCCGAGGAGAAGGCTATCGAATGAGAAGCCATCAGCAGCAGTAGCACCCATTGCATAAACTGCAGCAGCAGCCTTCATCTCAGCAATGTATGCATCAAAATCCTGAGTAGTAGTAGCGGGAACACTCCACTGATAAGCGATATACTTATCAACTACTGCTGCAAAAGGAGCAGCAACCTTCTCTGTAGCTGTAGAGTTGTCCTGAAGATCGAAACATACATAGAGCTGTTCCTTGAACTCATTATACTTAGCGTCCATAGCCCAAGCATAAGCGATAACCTCCTCAATTGCAGCAATAGCACTATTTAATTCTTCATTTGAAAGGCTAAATGCAACGGGCTCCATAGCCATAACCTTGTCTGCAACAACCATGAACTTCTCGCTTACAGCAGGAATCATCCACATGCTAGAGCAGGTCTCAGTGAGAGCGCCCAACTTAGGATAAGCTGTCAAGAAGTTATTTGCAGCAGCATCCTCATAAAGCATTACGGGATTCTGACCGATAGTATAACATGCGAAACGATCATCCTCATCACCATAACGGAGGGTACGATCCTTACCTGCGAGCTTAATCACAGCCTCGCCGTTGTCCTTGATAGAGATTTCCCATGTAGAACCAACCTCGTCGAGTTCCAAAGAACGCTTTGATGTCCAATGCAAGTATGCATCGTTAACAACATCCTTCAGTTTCCAAAGTCCTTCGCCTGCAGACTCAAGAGCGATAGCATATGACAACTCTTCACTAGCCTCTACAGCACACTTAGCCATAACAAAGCCTTCAGCCTCATCCACCTTTGTCTGGAGACGATAGGGAGTAGAACCATTGTACTGAGCAGACATAGCTACAGTGCCCTCTTCACCCTTAGCAACCAAGATATAGCGCTTATTAGCTGCAAGACTTGCCTCATCAGTTACAGCTGTAAACAAGTCGTTAGAAGCAATCAACTCTGCCATAAGGTCGAAACTAGCCTTTGCAGCTTCAATTCCTCTATCTGCAAGGTGAGCATTGACAAGAGTTCTGAATGCTGAAACCAAAGCACCAGTAAACTGATTATCTGCATTTGCGGTATATACATCAACAAATGCATCGAGATCTGCCATAAGAGCATCAGAAGCTTTACCCTCTTTCTCTGCAGCAAAGATGTCCTGTACACAATCCTGGGCTACGCAGAAATTTTCCACTACACCAGTACCAGGAAGCATGTAGAACTCTGAGAATGTAAAGAAAGGGAAGCCATTGTTCAAACCGTTATTATTGGTTACATTGATAACAAAACGGAAGAACTTGTAAGCCTTTGAAGCAGTAACAACATTAGACATATAGTCAATCTTGTCCTCTGTAGTGGGGAAGCCACTATTGATAGTGGTGATTTCTTCGAAATTCGCACCATCGTTACTACCAAAGATTGTCAAATCAGTAGGACGGTTGTTGTTATTATTATGACGCTTCTTGAAGTAGAACACAAAGCTCTCAACGGGCTCGCTTACCTCAGCCTGGAGATAGTGCTTCTCGCTGATAGCCTGGCTCCATGATGAGTGGAAATATGTGCTGTACTCGTTGTCCAACATGTTTGCAAGTGAACCTTCCTTAGGCTCAACTGCATTACTTGAGAACTTAGAAGCGTCCTGTACCAAACCAAAATTAGCCTGCAAGTAGAACAAATCTACGAGACCCACAGCCTTAGCAAGAGATGCAGCATTCTTACTTACGGGTTCGATGTACATAGCGGTACCACCGTCACCAGCAGGACCTGTTGTCCACATACCCATCTTGTTGGTTCCACCACCGTAGTGGCTCAAGTAGATGGCACCATCAGATGTCTTCAAACCATAAGGAGCCTTACCTCCATTGTTGTCGAAAATCCAACGGCAGTCGTAACCCTCAGAACCAGGAGCTACAGCCCAAACCTTAGCTGCACCAGCACCTGTATCCTTGTAACCCATTGCCTTACCCTCACCGAGATAGGGGTAGAGCTGCAAATAAGTAGTCTCACCTTCAGTAACCTCCATGAAGTACCAAGACTGATTGTCTGCATACTTGTAACTGGTCAAAGAAATCAAATTGTCAGTTACATCAAAAGTCCACCAAAGCGAACCATCACGACCGCTCTTGATTGCATAGAGCTCGGGGTTCTCAGCATCAGTGGTAATCTTGAACGGGTATGCATTAGCAAACGCGTTCGCTGTTCCGACAAACATCAGGAACAGAGCAAAAAGAAATGTGAAATTCTTTTTCATAAACTGATTGTTTTAGTTAATAATTATTATAGTTTTTATAGTTTTTGGGTAAATTAATGGGCAAAAGTAACCATTATAATCATCTTTTACAACTTTTAGAGCTTTTTTTTCTATCGACATTGCAAAAACCATAAAAAAAGTCCCTGTTCATACGAACAAGGACTAATATATTCTCCCAAATGTGTTTTCTATAAATATTCCACAAAGCCTTAATAAGCGATGCCTGCCAACAAATCCGCCAACTTCTCCAAGGCGTCTTGAATAGGCTTCTGCACCATACCTTTAATAAATGGATTAAGCTCTGCGTGCAAAGTGAGTTTTGCTTTACTTGCCTCCTCTGCAGTAGGTAGAATCTGTACCCATAGCGTCAGAGGTATAGGCGAGGTAGAAGCCTGAAACTTTACGCACTTGGGGGCTTCACGCTCTACTATTTGAAAAGCGATATCTCCAACAGGAGGAACACTGAGACTCACCGCATCAGTACTCACCTTCAAATCGCGCACCTTATCTTCGGGCAACATACTTCGCACCTTCTCCAAGTTAGAGAGGTCCGACAACGTATCAAATACTCGCTGTTGACCATAAGGGATAGCTACAACTTTGCTCTCAAATTTTGTCATAGTAATATCAATACATTAAAACGAAGGGATGCCAAACAGACATCCCTCCAATATTTACATATGGTATTATACGTTCCAATGAGAGGGATCTCTGCGCCACTCATTAAGGAGAGGAAGCTCATCCGCAGTGATGTAGCCAGTCTCCTGAGCAACTTCCAGCACAGCCTCGTAATTGGTAAGGGTAATCAACTGAACATCGGCATCCTTGAAAGCCTTTTCAGCCACGTCGAAGCCGTAAGTATAAGAGGCCACCATACCAATTACCTCGCAGCCATTATTACGTACAGCCTGCACAGCCTTCAAACTACTACCACCTGTTGAGATAAGGTCCTCTACCACAACAACCTTCATTCCGGGACGAAGATCACCCTCTATCAAGTTCTCCAAACCATGATCTTTGGGAGCCGAACGAACATACACAAATGGCAGGTTCAACAAATCAGCCACCAAAGCACCCATAGCGATAGCACCAGTAGCCACACCTGCAATAGCATCAACTTGTCCAAAACGCTCCTGAATAACACGAGCGAACTCAATCTTAATAAAATCGCGCAATCCAGGATAAGAGAGTGTCTTACGGTTGTCGCAATAGAAAGGAGACTTCCAGCCAGATGCCCATGTAAAGGGGTTAGAGGGCTGCAACTTGATTGCTTTAATCTTCAGCAGTTTATCTGCATAAATTTTTTCGAGGGTTTTCATACCGCATTCTTTTTCTAAATTAAACAAACGCAAAGATAACACAAAGAATGAAAACTACCCACATAATACATGTTTTTCTCAAAAAAATATTTCAGTTTCATCCCGATTTATCATTCGTCATGGATTTATGCCCATTTCTTTGAAAAGAAACAGCAAGAGCAGATTGCAAATATACTAAATCACAAAACAAAACGTTAACAATAGACGATGAACATCAAAAAAATCATATTATCACTTCTCGCTATGTTCGCTGCTGTGACAGCACGAGCACAGTTCGACACGCATTTCACTCACTATTGGGCGCTACAGGGATATTACAACCCTGCGGTTGCAGGATTAAGCGGTCGTCTCAATATGTATGGCACCTATGCCATGCAAATGGCAGGATACACCAATGCACCTACCACTATGCTTGTAGGGGCTGATATGGCTCTACCCACAGAGAAGAAGAACCAGGCAGTAAGTGCCAATATATATAATGAGTCTATCGGTTTATTTACCAACCAACGCTTGTTCGCAGGCTATGCCTACCACTTTGATTTATGGGGAGGACACATGGGAATGGGTATCAGTGCAGGTTCATTAGAGCAAAAGTTTGATGGTTCTAAAGTCGAAGCTGAAGAATCAAACGATGCTGCATTCCCCACATCTGAAGTCGACGGAATGGGACTTGACCTTACTGCAGGCGTACACTATACACATCAGTTGTTCTACGCTGGCGTATCGGTAATGCATCTTACTGCCCCCACCATCGAATTGGGCGAAACAAACGAGATTGAAATCGATCGCACATATTATTTCAGTGGAGGAAGCAATATTCAGCTAAGGAATCCGTTACTATCCATACAGCCCTCATTGCAGTTGATGACCGATTTGCAAGCCTGGCGAGCAGATTTCACCATACGGGGCACCTACACCTATGACGAGAAGCGCTACTACGCAGGCCTAACTTACAGCCCCATGACTTCAGTAGCAATTCTCCTTGGCGGAGAGATTAATAGTGTTTCGTTTGGTTATGCCTACGAAATTTTCACCTCAGGTGTAAGACTCATCTACGGCAGTCATGATCTCTATGTGGGTTATGTGATGGATGTAGACCTATTTAAAAAAGGAAGAAACAAACATAAAAGTATACGTATTTTATAAACTCGTATGAAGAAGAACATAATTATAGGCCTGGCTGCTGCTGCACTTTTGACCTCATGCATGGGGTCAAACAATGTTGCTATGGCAGTAGGTGGCGAACTTACAGGTTCTCGCTCTGCGGCATTCAATGAACCTGCTCCGTTTGGCATGGTACTCGTGCCACGTGGCTCGCTCAAGTTAGGCGAAGAGGAAACCGATAGTCTTTGGGGCTCCAATGCACCACATAAGGAAATTTCTGTTGAGTCATTTTGGATGGACGACACAGAGATCACCAATGCTGAGTATCGTCAGTTTGTCAACTGGGTACGCGACTCTATCATTCGCGAACGCTTGGCAGACCCTGCTTATGGTGGCGACGAGACCTTCAAGATTGAGGAAGACGAGTATGGTGAGCCCGTAACTCCGTATCTCAACTGGAAGAAGCCCATTCCTTGGCGTAAAGCTACTGAGGACCAACAGATTGCCATACAGAGCGTATACAAGCGCAACCCCTACACTGGAGCCATGGAGCTTGATCCCAATCAGATGAACTACCGCTACGAAGTAGTAGACTACACACAGGCTGCTCTCCGCAAGAATCAACTCGATGCAGCAATGCGCGTACGCAACACTGACGTAAAGGTCAATCCTGACGAAGTCATCATGATATCTAAGGATACAGCATATATTAACGAAGACGGACTGATTGTACGTGAGACCATCAATCGTCCTCTCTCAGGACCGTACGACTTTGTCAACACATACATTGTCAACATCTTCCCCGATACAACTTGCTGGGTAAACGACTTCCCCAACGCCAATAATGAGATGTACATGCAGCTCTACTTCAACCACCCCAACTACAACGATTATCCTGTAGTAGGAGTTAGCTGGGAGCAGGCCAATGCCTTCTGTGCTTGGCGTACCGACTTCCTCTTGCGTGGCCTCGGCCCCCAAGCCAAGTATGTACAGCGCTACCGCCTGCCCACAGAGGCTGAGTGGGAATATGCCGCTCGTGGCAAAGAAGGCACACTCTTCCCCTGGATGCAAGATGGCACCAAGAGCGACGAAGGATGCTTCTATGCCAACTTCAAGCCCGAGCGTGGTAACTACACCAAGGACGGAAGCCTCATCACCACAAAGGTAGGCTCTTACTCTGCCAATAGCCACGGTTTGTTTGATATGGCGGGTAATGTAGCAGAGTGGACCTCAACGGTCTACACCGAAGCAGGCGTACTGCAGATGAGCGACATGAACCCCGAGCTTTCG
>JAFYRL010000073.1 GCA_017546975.1 Alistipes sp. | reverse complement strand
GAGTGTTGCTACATATGCGGGCAACTGCTCATCCAAGATGGTGATATCTTCGTAGAACTTCACCTCGGGCTCAGTAGCAGCTACAAGGCTCTGAAGGGTGAGATCAACTATATCGAAGAGACCCACGAGCTTAGCCTTGATAGCCTCACTGTGATTATCTACCATAGAGGTGAGAGTCCACATTGCACTGGTTGAATTATTTTTTGCTGCCACAATATTCTTGCTACCATCACAGATGAGGTTCAGATTAGTATTAGCTGCACTCTGCAGGAAGTAGTGAGCAGGCTCAGCCTCTACAAGGTTAAATGCTGCAGCCTTATCTGTATTCTCAGCAGTAGCCTTCACACGTGAGCCCTCGCTTGCCGATGAGATATAGAGGCCTGAAGAGATGCATTGGATGTAGTATTGGTTTGCCACTCCTGTAGGTACGAAGAGCCATTGCTTCTTGGTGTTAGTAGCAGGATCAGAGAAGGTCACCTTAAGACCTGCGGTAGAGTACTCTGCAGAGGTATTCTTCTGATACACACTACCCAATGCATAGTAGTCAGCCTCATAGAGGGGAACCTTAGCATCATTGTCAGCCTGGAGTGCAGCCATTGCATCCTCAAGAATCTTATTCCATTCTGAGAAGCTGTGTACTGATGTGTCTTCTTTGTCTACAGCCTCTTGAATAGCGTCTACCAACTCTTGCAAGCCGTCCAAACCACCGGGTTTGTAGTAACCCACATTTACTCCGTAAGGATCGATAAGGGTAAGCATATTTTTAGCTTGAGACAACTTTTCCTTTAGGAGTTTGAAGGGTATATTCTCGGGATTCTCATAAATCTTCTTACGAGTACCATCATAACCTACAGCCATGACATACGCAGGGATATCATCCAAAGTAGTTCCTGAAGGATAGAGGACCTGAGTAAATGAATGATTGTCGTCGCTGCCCAATCCATACATGGTGATGCGTAGGAGTTCATTGTTGAAGTTGTAGGTCTCAAAAGCTACAGCATTACGAACCACATTGTGCTGAACCTTAAGTTTATTTCCGCCGAGAGTGCAGCCAGCACCTAACTTTTCAGGCACCTCCAGAGGTAAACAGTCACGATAGATATGGTAGTTGTGGCCGTTGATATAGTTGATCTCCTCATTAAAGGCGGGATAGCCTTGCGCCTTGACGTAGGCCTTCAACTCTTCGATCATCTTTTCACTAATGACGTTCCAACCTGCACCATAGTCCTCGATATACGCATTGATAGGTCTCAACATACCTGCCTTTTCGAAGAAGGGAAGGAGGTCTATCTTTGCGCTATCGCAAGCCAGTTTCATCCAATTGACCTGCTTCTTACCATTAGTATTGTAGGTATTAGAGTAATTCTCGGTAGTACGAATACTATGGATAACCATGGTGATGATATCGGGACACTTACCCGCCATGGTACCCCAGAGATTGAGCTGCCAGAAGGGTACGAGCTTTACGAAGTGGTCGTAGTTGCGAGAAGTGGTAGTCACCACACCTATAGAATTTCCGTTGGCATCATATCCTATGATCTCTTTCTTCTCAGGAGTAGCACCATGATAGTCGGGACCATCTTGCAATTGCCATGCTACACCCTTGCGCAGCGCTTCTTCAAAATAGGTCTGCATACGGCCACCACGGGTATTTGAATATTCTCCGATACCCGTTGTCTCATCTTCAAGACGCAGATAATTGGGCTTTCCTGTTGAGGCGTTACGGTTGCCTGTGAAATGTAATTGAGCCCAAGATGCGTATATGTTATTGGTAGTTTCTCCACAACCTGACCAATGGAAACCTGCTGAAATCTGATTGTTGTGGCCCCATTCATGTCCTACACCCCAGAAGTCAAACTTTGCTGCATCGGGGTACATGATAGCTCCCAAACTATTGACATGACAGTAGGCACCCTCACCACCAGCTGCCATAAATCCGTAGTTAGTGGCGTAGTACAAGTGGCGATTCTTGGTTTGGAGACCATATTTCTCGGTTCCAAGGATGTCGCGCAAAGCCCATGCCACCTGCTGGTAG
>JAFYRL010000072.1 GCA_017546975.1 Alistipes sp. | reverse complement strand
TAACATGAATGCACAGGTTGGTCTTACTAATCCTGGTTATATCGGTGCTGATGTTTGCCACCTTAACCTTCACAAGACCTTTGCTATGCCTCACGGTGGTGGTGGTCCTGGTGTTGGTCCTGTATGTGTTGCTGAGCATCTTGTTAAGTTCTTGCCTACACACTCACTTATGGAGACTGGTGGTGAGGAGGGTATCACTGCTGTGTCATCTTCTCCATGGGGTTCTGCGATGTTGCTCCCAATCACTTACGGTTATATCCGTATGCTTGGCTTCGAGGGTCTTCGTCGCTCTACAGAGCTCGCTATTGTTAATGCAAACTATATGTCGTCAGCTCTTAAGCATGAGTATAAGACATACTACTCTGGTGAGACTGGCCGCGTAGGTCATGAGATGATTCTTGACCTTACACGCTTCAAGCACGACTATAACATCGACTGTGGTGATATAGCACACCGTCTTATGGATTACGGCTTCCACGCTCCAACCCTCTCATTCCCAGTACATGAGACCCTAATGGTTGAGCCTACAGAGTCTGAGTCTAAGGCAGAGATGGATCGCTTCATCGAGGCACTTATCCAGATTAAGCGTGAGTGTGAGGCTGCTGCTGCATCGGGTAATGCTGATAATGTTGTAGTTAACGCTCCACACACAGCTAAGGAGCTTGCTGGTGAGTGGTCACACCCATACTCTCGTGAGGAGGCTGTATTCCCACTTCCATGGATTGTGGAGAACAAGTTCTTCCCATATGTGACTAAGATTGACAATGGTTATGGTGATCGTAACTTAGTTTGCCGTTGCACAGAGTAATTTCTTGAATTTCTTGTGATAAGCCGCAATCTGCGGCACATCCCAAAAGCTATCACCCTGGGCTGTACTAATTGTACTATCCCAGGGTGATCTCTTTTGCGATGCACCACATCTTGCGACTTCTGCCAAGAAATAATTTCTTCTGATAGAACAAATCTGACCCCTTCTCGCAAGAAATTGGGTCGTGGTGCTAATGGGTGTTGCATCCGACTTCTTCTCCCAAGAAATTGGGTTGTGCGCTGAGGATGTTCTTTTTAGAGATACAGAGACTACAGAGACACAGAGACTACAGCGAAACAGAGTATCATCATAACGATATAATATTTCTCTGCCGTCTCTCTTGTCCCTGTCGTCCCTGCAGCCTCTCTCGTTCCTGCTGTCCCTACCGTCACAATATCCATCTTTCATTCCCCTTAATCAGTCTTTTTTACTTTTATTTACTAAAAATTTGTTTTTTCGAGAAAAAATGCGTATATTTGTTAGTTGAATAACACAGCAATGTTATTCCATGCTAAGATTACCTAAAAACTAACTAAATAAACTTTGTGAAACTATGGCAAAGATCCTTAAAATTCGCGATCTAACTTTGCGTGATGGACAGCAGTCATCATTCGCAACTCGTATGACCCAGCAGCAGGTTGACCGCTGCCTTCCTTTCTACAAGGATGCTGGCTTCTACGCTATGGAGGTGTGGGGTGGTGCAGTGCCTGACTCAGTGATGCGTTACCTTAACGAGAATCCTTGGACTCGTCTTGAGACTATTAAGAAAGCGGTGGGTGATGTTTCTAAGCTCACAGCACTTTCTCGTGGTCGTAACCTCTTTGGTTATGCACCATATACAGATGAGATTATCGATGGTTTCTCTCGCAACGCTATTGAGAGCGGCTTGGGTATCATGCGTATCTTTGATGCATTGAACGATGTAGATAATGTTAAGTCTACAATTAAGTATATCAAGCAGTATGGCGGTATCGCTGACTGCGCTGTATGTTACACCGTAGATCCTAAGTACAACGACGGTGAGGAGCATGAGAAGGTATTTACCGATGAGTACTTCCTCGATAAGGCACGCCAGATGGCAGAGCTTGGTGCTGATATGATCACCATCAAGGATATGTCTGGTCTTATTCCACCAGCACGCGTTGCAGGTCTTATTAAGCTTCTAAAGAAGGAACTCGGCGTTGTTGTTGACTTCCATACACACTGTACTCCAGGTTACGGTCTTGGTTCTGTATACGCAGCTATCGTAGCGGGTGTTGATATCGTAGATACTAACTGCTGGTGGTTCGGTGGTGGTACAGGTGCTCCTGCTGTTGAGCTTGTTTACCTCTTCTGTAAGAAGTTGGGCATCGAGCTTGGTGCAAACATGGAGGCTGTAGCTAAGATTAACGAGCAGTTGAAGGATATTCGCAAGGAGCTTGAAATCTCTGTATTTGGTGCTGAGAAGCCACTTCCAAAGCCATTTAATCCACTTACTGATGAGACTCCAGCTGAGGTTGATGCATTGCTTGACCGTTGTGTTAAGGCTGCTCAGGAGGAGAATTGGGATGAGCTTTTGGAGGCATCTCAGGCTATCGAGGCATACTTCGGTTTCCCTGCTCCTAATAAGCTTGTTCAGGATGCTGAGATCCCTGGTGGTATGTACTCAAACATGGTGGCACAGCTTAAGCAGCTTGGTGCTGAGGATATCCTCCCACGCGCTATGGAGCTTATCCCACCAGTGCGTCTTGCTGCGGGTCTTCCACCTCTCGTAACTCCTACATCACAGATCGTAGGTGCTCAGGCTGTAAACTGCGCTATGGATGAGAAGGCTGGTCGTGCTATGTACACTAATAAGTCTGCTCAGTTTGTGGGTCTTGTAAAGGGTGACTATGGTCGCACACCTGTTAAGATTGATGAGGACTTCCGTGAGAAGATTTGTGGCTTCCGTGAGGAGCGCCCATACGATACATCTAAGTATCAGAAGCAGCCTAACCCAACATTGGAGAAGGCAGGTGGTGTTCTCTTGGCTGAGAACGAGAAGGAGGAGCTCTTGTTGGAGTTGTTCCCATTGGTAGCTAAGGCATACCTTACAGGTGTTAAGGAGGCTGCATACGCAGAGAAGGTTGCTGCAGATCCATCACTCAAGAAGGAGGAGAAGGTTGAGCTTCAGCCTATCACAGGTGACACTATCTGTGCTCCACTTCCAGGCCGTGTAATCGAGCTTAAGGTTAAGGTTGGTGATACCGTAGCTGTAGGTCAGGAGGTTGCTATCCTTGAGGCTATGAAGATGGAGAACTCTATCACATCTGACTTCGCTGGTAAGGTTAAGCAGATTATCGTTAAGGAGGGTGATACTGTACAGGCCGAGGGCGTTATCATCGAGATTGAGAGCGCTAAGGCAGGTGCTGCAGCTGGTGGCAAGCGCCCTGTAACAGGTAAGACCGTATGTGCTCCACTTCCAGGTCGTGTTATCGAACTTAAGGTTAAGGTGGGCGATAAGGTAGCTGCTGGCCAGGAGGTTATGATCCTTGAGGCTATGAAGATGGAGAACTCTATCACTACAGATTATGCTGGCTTCGTTAAGCAGATCTTGGTTGCTGAGGGTGACACTGTAGCTGCTGATGCTATCCTTATCGAGGTTGCTGACTCTATGGAGGATGATGGTGCTGAGGCTACAGAGCGTAAGGTTACAGCTGCTGACGGTAATACTGTAAATGCTCCACTTCCAGGTCGCGTTATCGAGATTAAGGTTAAGGCTGGTGATAAGGTGACTGTAGGTCAGGAGGTTATGGTTCTTGAGGCTATGAAGATGGAGAACTCTATCTCTTCAGACTATGCTGGTGAGGTTCTTGGTCTTCTTGTAGCTGAGGGTGATACTGTTCAGGCTGATCAGGCTTTGATCGTTATCAAATAATTTCTTGTGACAAGGGGTCGATTGAGGTCCCTAACAATAAAGGCGACAATGGGTGGTGCGCTCAAGTACTACCCATCGTCGCCTTTTTTTGTCGAGTGTAGCACTCGGTGCCCTTCTGATAAGAAATCTGGCCGGCCGTGGGGTTAAATAATTAAGTTGCACTTTTTGTCCGAGCCTACGAAAATCATTACTAACTGCTCATTTTCCCTACTAACTCCTAAACATAAGGAACTTTCTGCTCCGTTCGGAGGCGAAAATTTACCACTCGGCAAATTATTTTTAGTTATTTATTAAAATAATTTAAGATTATTGCTCTTAATTAAATAATTGTGTTATCTTTGCAAGTTATAAAGGTGTCGTTGTGTCTATACATCAAGTGATTAGAGGATATAATGATACGAAATATGATGATATAAATCTATAATAGTAAGAATATGAGTAATGTTAATTTAACCCCTGACTACCTATTTGAGGTGAGTTGGGAGGTGTGCAACAAGGTAGGTGGTATTCATACCGTTATCGCCTCGAAGGCGACTACCGTGAAGCGCATGTTGGGTGATAACTACATCACCATTGGCCCAGACTTTTCGTTTGACGGCGCAAATCCTGAGTTCTTGGAGGATAACACACTTATGGCTGCATGGCGTGATGAGCTATACAACAATGGTGTGCGTGTAAGAATTGGTCGTTGGAATATCGAGGGCAGCCCTATAGCTATACTTATCGACTTCAAGTCGTTCATCCGCGAGAAGGATAACATTCTTAAGCAGCTTTGGGAGTCATACAATGTAGACTCTCTATCTGGTCAGTGGGACTACATCGAGCCTGTGTTGTTCGGTCACGCTGCAGGTGTGGTTATCTCATCATTTGTTGAGCACTTCGGCGCTCAGACTAAGAAGGTCGTAGCTCACCTCCACGAGTGGATGGCTGCAGCTGCTGCGCTATATCTTCGTGATAACGCTCCTTATGTTGCAACAGTATTCTCTACTCATGCAACAGTTATGGGCCGCTGCATCGCTGGTAACCGTCTACCTCTATACAATGACCTCCACAAGTTCAATGCTGATGAGCTTGCTCGCCAGTTCAATGTTATGGCTAAGCACTCATTGGAGAAGTCTGCAGCAACATACGCTGATGCCTTCCTTACAGTTAGCGACATCACCGCTAACGAGTGTAAGTACTTGCTCGGCCGTGAGGTTACACGCGTAACACCTAATGGCTTCGAGAACGACTTCGTGCCTGAGGCTAAGGAGCTTGCTAAGAAGCGCGAGGTGGCTCGTAAGAAGATTATCGAGGTTGCAACAGCTACTTGGGACTATAACTTCCAGCCAGATACACTTATCGTAGGTACAAGCGGCCGTTATGAGTATCGCAACAAGGGTATTGATGTATTCCTTGAGTCACTTAAGCAGTTGGCTGCAAGCAACATCAACCGCGATGTTTTGGCTGTTATCGCTGTACCAGCAGCAAACATGGGTGCGCGTCAGGATCTTGCTAAGCACCTTGAGGATAAGGCTCAGCCTATCGACCCAGCACAGAAGCGTTACCTAAGCCATCAGCTTGAGTATGAGGCATGGGATCAGGTGGCTCAGAGCGTTGAGGGCAGCATCCTCTCAACATCTGCATCACGCGTAAAGGTGCTCTTCGTACCTACTTATCTAAATGGTAAGGATGGTATCTTCAATATGCCATACTACGATGTATTGGCAGGTATGGATCTCACAGTATTTGCATCATACTACGAGCCATGGGGCTACACTCCACTTGAGTCAGTAGCATTTGGCGTGCCTACAGTGACTACAACATTGGCAGGCTTCGGTATGTGGGTGGCTAAGCAGTCTAACCACAATGGTGTAGATATCGTACGCCGTGACGATTACAACGAGCGTGAGGTAGTACTTCAGATTACAGATGTAATTAAGAAGTATATGGATATGGATGCTAAGGCGTTTGCTGAGGCTCGTGAGTCTGCACAGGAGGTTGCTGCAACAGCTCTTTGGAAGAAGCTCTTCATCGAGTATAAGCGCGCTTACGAGGAGGCTCTTGATAGCTCTGTAAATCGCACTAACCGCGTACTTATCGATGGCGGTAACCGTAGCGAGCAGATTAACTTCGTGCGTCAGCAGCTTGCATCATCACGCCCATCATGGCACCGTCTAATGGTAGAGAAGCGCATCCCAGAGCGTTTGAAGCCTCTTGAGGAGCTTTCACGCAACTTGTGGTGGTGCTGGACAGTGACTGCACGCGACTTGTTCGAGTCTGTAGATGAGGCTCTTTGGGTTGCTGTAGACCGCAATCCTATCGCTTTGCTCGATAAGCTATCATCTGCGCGCTGCGAGGAGCTTTGCAACGATGCTGAGTTCCTAAAGCGTATGGATGCTGTATATAAGGAGTTCACAGAGTATATGAGCGAGAAGCCTGCAGCTGAGCACGCTAAGGTAGCTTACTTCTCTATGGAGTATGGTTTGCACTCAACACTTAAGATCTATTCTGGTGGTCTTGGTATCTTGGCGGGTGACTACCTCAAGGAGGCTTCTGATCGCAATGTAGGCATGGTGGCTGTAGGTCTTTTGTACCGCTACGGCTACTTCACACAGCGTCTTTCAGCTCAGGGTGCTCAGGAGGCTACATACGAGGCTCAGAACTTCTTCAAGCTACCTATCTCACCTGTGCGTGATGAGTTCGGTAACTGGGTAACTACACAGGTTGCTCTTCCAGGTCGTACACTCTCGGCTCGTGTTTGGAAGTGCGCTGTAGGTCGTACAGACCTCTACTTGCTCGATGCTGACTACGAGGCAAACCTTGAGGAGGATCGTCAGATTACATATTATCTATATGGTGGCGATTGGGAGAACCGTCTAAAGCAGGAGATGTTGCTCGGTATCGGTGGTATCCGCGCCTTGGTAAAGATGGGCATCAAGCAGGAGGTATATCACTGCAACGAGGGTCACGCTGCGTTCATTGGTCTTGAGCGTATCCGTAACCTCATCACTAAGAAGCATTTGTCATTCTCTGAGGCGTTGGAGGTTGTTCGTTCATCATCGCTCTTTACAACACATACTCCAGTGCCTGCAGGTCACGATGCATTCCCAGAGTACATGATTCGTCAGTATATGTCACACTATCCTGATGTATTGGGTATCACTTGGGATCAGTTCATCAACCTCGGTAAGACAAATCCTAACGATGCTAACGAGAAGTTCTCGATGTCGGTACTCGCATGTAACCTTTCACAGGAGGTTAACGGTGTATCATGGCTCCACGGCGAGGTGTCTAAGGAGATCCTCGGTAACATGTGGCCAGGCTACTTCAAGAATGAGCTCCACATCGGTTATGTAACCAATGGTGTTCACTTCCCAACATGGGTAGCTTCGAACCTTCGTCGTTTGTACTCTAAGTACTTCGGTGATGCCTTTACTGGTCATACATATAATATCCCAGAGTGGCAGAATGTACACAAGATCGATGATAACGAGCTTTGGAATGAGCGTATGTTCCTAAAGAATCGTCTTATCAAGACTATCCGTAAGCGTTTCAGCGATCCTACACAGGTACGCTTGCAGTCACCACGCCAGATGGTTCAGGTGGTTGAGAGCATTAAGCCTGAGGTGCTTACTATCGGTTTTGCTCGTCGTTTCGCAACATATAAGCGTGCACACTTGCTCTTTACAAACCTTGAGCGTTTGTCTGCGTTGGTAAACAACAAGGAGCGTCCTGTACAGTTTATCTTCGCAGGTAAGGCTCACCCTAACGATAAGCCAGGTCAGGACCTTATTAAGCGTATCGTTGAGGTTTCTGCAATGCCAGAGTTCGTAGGTAAGATTGTATTCTTGCAGAACTACGATATGGAGCTTGCACGCCGCATGGTTCAGGGTGTTGATGTATGGTTGAATACTCCTACCCGTCCATTAGAGGCTTCAGGTACTTCAGGCGAGAAGTGTGTTATGAATGGTGTTATGCAGTTCTCTGTCCTCGACGGCTGGTGGGTTGAGGGCTACAAGGAGGGCGCAGGTTGGATGTTGCCTATGGAGCGTACATTCGCAGACCAGCGTTTCCAGGATGAGCTCGATGCAGAGATGATCTACAACACTATCGAGGAGCAGATTGTACCATTGTACTACGACCGCGCTGAGGATGGTGTGCCACACAAGTGGGTTCACGCTGTTAAGAAGTGCGTTGCAGATATCGCAGCTAACTTCACAATGAACCGTCAGCTTATCGACTACGAGGAGCGTTTCTATAACAAGCTTGCAGCGCGTAAGAAGCTTATCGTTGATAAGAACTATATCATGGCTCGACAGATTGCAGCATGGAAGCGTAAGGTATCTGCAGCATGGGATAACATCTCAATCCTTGATGTTAAGCGTGCTGAGATCGAGTCTGAGGCAATGTTCGTAGGTAAGAAGTATCACTTCGAGCTTACCCTTGACCTTGCAGGTCTTGATAAGGAGGATATCGGCGCTGAGTTGGTTGTTGCAACACAGATTGAGGCTGGTCAGGCAGCAAATGTTGTTGAGACACGCCGCCTCAATATGGTAGCTTCTGAGGGTAATACTGTAACTCTCGCTTTGGACTATGAGCCAGAGCATACAGGTATCTTCGATGTTGCATTGCGTATCTTCCCATCGAACGATGGCCTTGAGCATCGCATGGACTTCGCTTTGGTTAAGTGGGCATAATGTGATGTAGAATATATGTAATAATCCAGATAGTGCGAGGAAAATTTGTGCTATCTGGATTATTTGTTTAATTTTTTGTTGTTATATCGAGAAAATAAGTATAACTTTGTAAAAATAAACAATATATATATGGAAAACAGAAAACGAACTATCATCGACTTGTTCGAAGAGTCGGTAGCTAAATATAGTGCTAAGGAGTTTTTGCTCGAAAAGCATAATGGTAAGTTTGAGTCTACAACCTACGCTGAGTCTAAGGTTGAGGCGTTGCGTACCGGTGCTGGTCTCGTGGCATTGGGCATTGAGCGTGGTGACCGTGTAGCTATCCTTGCAGAGGGTTGCAATAACTGGATTATCTCGGAGCTTGGTCTTTTGTATGCAGGTGCTGTGAGCGTGCCTTTGTCAATTAAGTTGGAGGAGGCTAACGACCTTATGTTCCGTCTTAAGCACTCAGACTCTAAGGCTATCTTCGTATCTAACCACCAGCTTAAGAAGATTCGTAGCATCGTTGGTGACCTTGCAGATCTTAAGAATGTTATCGTTTGGGGCGATGTTAAGGATGGTCTTCAGGAGGGTGAGATGAGTCTCGAGGCGCTCAAGGCGTTGGGTGATGAGTACCTTAAGGAGAACAAGGAGGCATTCCTTGCTATCGGCCGTGCGGTAGAGAATAATGATATCGCAACAATCACCTATACATCTGGTACTACAGCTGACCCTAAGGGTGTTGTGCTTACTCATCGTAACTATACTGCAAATGTTGAGCAGTCGTTGTCGATTATTCATATCCCATCACACTGGCGTACGCTTATTATCCTCCCATTGGATCACTGCTTCGCACATGTTGTAGGTTTCTACATTATGATTGCCAGTGGTGCTACTGTAGCTACTACAGAGGTGGGTCGTACTCCTATGGAGACCTTGAAGAATATACCTCTAAATATCAAGGAGGTGCGTCCACACTTCTTGCTCTCTGTGCCTGCGCTTGCTAAGAACTTTCGTAAGAGCATCGAGACAAATATCCGCAAGAAGGGTAAGACTACAGAGCGTCTCTTTAACCTTGCACTTAAGACCTCATACGCATACCAGGCTGACGGCTACTCTAAGGGTCGTGGCTGGCGTTGCTTGTTGAAGCCAGCTGTTGCGCTCTTCGATAAGATTTTGTACTCTAAGGTCCGTCAGGGCTTTGGTGGCGAGTTGCAGTTCTTCATCGGTGGTGGTGCCTTGCTCGATAGCGAGCTTCAGCGCTTCTTCTACGCTGTAGGTATGCCAATGTTCCAGGGCTATGGTCTTTCGGAGGCAACACCTGTAATCTCTACAAACTGTCCTACTAAGCGTAACCACCGCTTCGGCTCATCAGGTCGCCTTGTGCAGCCTCTTGAGATTAAGATTATGGATAGCGAGGGTAAGGAGTTGCCAGTTGGCGAGAAGGGAGAGATCGTTATCAAGGGTGAGAATGTCATGGCTGGCTACTGGAAGAACCCAGACTCTACTGCTGACACCGTACGCGATGGCTGGCTCTATACCGGCGATATGGGTTATATGTCTAAGGATAACTTCCTCTATGTGTTGGGTCGCTTCAAGAGCTTGCTTATCTCTTCTGATGGTGAGAAGTATAGCCCAGAGGGTATGGAGGAGGCTATGGTTGATAAGTCACCACTCATCGACCAGATTATGATTTACAACAACCAGAACCCTTATACTATCGCTCTTGTCGTAGCATCTAAGGAGGGCCTTAACCGTAAGCTCGATGAGCTTGGCCTTACAGGCGATGCACGCTATACTGAGGCTGCTAAGCTCCTCGCAGGCGAGATTGCTAAGTACCGCAATGGTGGTGTCTATGGCGATGAGTTCCCAGACCGCTGGGTACCTGCTGTGGTAACATTCGCCGATGAGGCCTTCACCGAGCAGAATGGTCTTGTAAATAGCACAATGAAGGTTGTCCGCAATAAGGTAGAGAAGCACTTCGCCGCAAATATCGAGCACGCTTACACTGCAGAGGGTAAGGTCATCGACAATGCGATGAATATAGCATCGCTCAAGAAAATCCTCGGATAATTTGTTGTGATAAGTCGCAATCTGCGGCACATCCCAAAAGTTCAAACCACTCAAGGCTGTACTTCTTGTACTATCCTTGAGTGGTTTCTTTTGCGATGCACCACATCTCACGACTTCTGACAACAAATTCGGTCGTGGTGCAAATTAACCTTCATACTTATTTTGACCCATCCCAAACAAAATATCGTGGGCTGTACTAAGTGTACTATCCCACGATATTTTTTATTACGATAGAACAAATCTGTTACTTTAATGATTGCTTAACAGATAAGGTCTACAGTTGGCATCTATCGGATTGATGTATAATTCATACAATATTGTACGAGCTTTATCGTGTATTGTAAAAACACTATCACTAAATTCTATAGTCGCAAAATTATTAATGACTTCAACATATGATTTATGGTGGAAAATTCTTGGGTTATAAGGATCGTATAAATCCACATCTGCATCTATTTCATAGATGCCGTTTGGAAAATCTGATAGTGTGATTGATAGTGTATATGTTATTCTGTCATCATTAACATTTAAATCATAATTACACTCATAGTGTAGCATCTTGTCTCCTATTGTGTTGAATTTAAATTCGGAGTCTTCGTAGTATATAATACGAGACCCTTCAATATGATATGCTCTAGCATAATATTCCGAATTACAGTCAAGTTCAGTGAGAGTCCAATTTGTGTCACGGAGTTTTTCATCTACAAAATAATCTGTTATTTTAGGTTGCGGAGTTTTTCCGTAGCATATGCCGTAATAGTTTATGTGACTTGGTATTGTAGCACTAATCTCTATAGATGATTTTGTCAATGACAAATTTGCTTTTTCAGATTCGATGTTAAATATTATAGATGATGCTTGGTCTTTTAATGTGGTAAACGAACCTTGTTCTCCATAGTAATACTTATCGTTCACCAAAGCATATAGTCGAACATAATATTTGGTGCCCCCATATAAATCTGTCAAAGTTTTGTTTACAACATTGTTGTTATCAGATACTTTGAAATCATTAATTGATGGATTTGTAGTTGTTGAATAGCAGAATCCTCTATCCTGAAAATCAATATTATCTCCTAATATAGTTCCTTTGATCACTGCAGAGGTATTTGCAATATCTTGAATTGTTGGTCGTGAAATATTTAGTGCACTAGGGTTGTCCTCTACGATAAGATCAGTATCAATCTCATTTTTATCGCATGAGTAACTAACCAGACATATCATTATACTTAGTATTAAAATCATTCTATTTTTCATAATTGCTATTTTAAAGAAAATCTACTATTGAAGGTTTTATTATGTGTTTGTAAGCGATTATATATCAATCACCTATTTATAATGAAATATGGAATGTAATTATAGGTTAATAAATAGTAGTATATAAGGTTTTGAAGTGATAATAATCGTGTTCCCTCCATGCTTAATACAATGTGAAGGTCCCTGATATATAGCTATCTTCTCCGTAGCTATTCGTTGTTGTTCCGCTATATGTGCCTGATGAAGCAGTTGAAAATGATAGTCCTATAGAGAAGCTATGTTGACTATAATAATTGGACTGGTAATAAGGTATATAGGTCACTTTTACAGCTTGAAGACTATATAAAGCCTCATTTTTCCTGATTCTTTCATATGAATATTCTGGTGGATAGTGCAAGTAATCTATACCATCCATGGGAATAAAGCATTCAGGCTCAGGATAATGTTCCACGCACAAGTACACACTACCATTGCTTTTGTATAACTCTAATGTTTTCCCACTAATGTTGTATGGAGCACTGGTTGAACTATCCCCATTATAGAAATTGTCACTATTGTTGTCGGAACAGGAGAACATTATTACTGCTGTGACTATTAATATAAGTGTTCGCATATTTGATGTCTGTGTTAATGTTAATTAAAATAAATGTATAAACTTGCTACATTTTGTGGCACTATCTATAGATCAGAATCTCCCATAATAGTAGAATGTTTAAATCCTCGCAACTCCAAAGAGGTAGTTAATAAAAAAGAAAGTGTGGAGTTGATTTCGAATATCTGCTTGAAGGTTGTGGAAAGACCTAAACTGAAATAAACGATACAATGCCCCACACCCGTACAGTGCGGGACATTGGCACATTGTATGCCGTTCCCATACATATACAAGGAATGAGTGCTGTTCGTATCCATCAGTTTAGAAAACTTCCACATTTTCAAGCAAGGAGAGCGAAAAACACTTTCAATATGTCTGCTATTTATCCAATAGCACTACAAATTTAGAAAATATTTCCCAAACGAACAACACTC
>JAFYRL010000071.1 GCA_017546975.1 Alistipes sp. | reverse complement strand
GTCGCGGAGTCCTAAAATCTCCTCCTTGAGTAGGTTGGCATTTATAGGGTCGAAGCCCGAAAATGGTTCGTCAAAGATAAGTAGCTTAGGCTCATGGACTACCGTGGCGATGAATTGTACCTTCTGCGCCATGCCCTTCGAGAGGTCTTCGACCTTTTTGTCCCACCAATCCGAGATGTTTAGACGCTCGAACCATGCGCGTAGTCTGCGTTCGGCTTCGCGCCTATCGAGACCCTTAAGACGGGCAAAGAAGAGAGCCTGCTCACCCACGCGCATCTTCTTGTATAGTCCTCGCTCCTCGGGCATGTAGCCTATGTGAAAGACATCCTCCGCCGTGAGAGGCTTGCCATCGAGTAATACGCGTCCTGAGTCCGCCATGGTAATGCGGGTAATGACGCGGATAAGTGTTGTCTTACCTGCTCCGTTAGGGCCAAGTAGACCATACACCGAGCCACGCTCCACCTCTAAAGAGATATCATCCAAGGCTTTATGTCCAGTATAGCTCTTTGTTACATTCTCGATTTTTAGAATAGTATCCATAATCAAAATATTATATATACTTCAAATAAACACAAAGGCGGTGAAATAACTTCCCCTCACATTAGACCGTATGTGTTTAATAAGCCTCATGTTGAGAGTGTGTCATTATGACACCAAAGATAGTAAATATTTGGCGATTTTATCTAATATAGACACATATATTTGGTATTTGCCAAATTATTTTGTGCTACGAAGAGATGTAAACATCGTTATCCCTTGTATACATTATAATCATTCAGCTAACTGCCTCTCTCTTTCATGGTATCGAATATTAAGTTAAACAAATAATCAACCCGTAGATGACAACCGTTCAACTTAAAAAAGAGAAGCGTGGGTGCGCCTACTCTCAGAAGGGACGACCAAGTACCCGTACATACATAGACACAACCCACGCCATATAGGGGCGTGAGCATTTAGCGTGCCTATTGCTGTATGTGTAAATTTTGGTCGTTTTACTGAGTAAGCAATAGCCTAAATGCCATCAAACAAAACTGCGTATTCCACAATCCACTACAAAGGTAACAAAAAGTTTGGATATTAGAAATATTTTTAATCCGTAAGGTGCTTTTGTTGGGTTAATCAATAGTTAATGGTGCAATTTTTCTTATGTAGTAGTTGTGTTTTACAAATTTTGTATTATCTTTGCACCCACAAAATGCGTAAAGCATTGGACCCATAGCTCAGTTGGTTAGAGCAGCGGACTCATAATCCGAAGGTCGTGGGATCATGCCCCTCTGGGTCCACAAAGCCTCTCAGTATATCTGAGGGGCTTTTTTTTGTTCCGTGTTCTGTTTTTTCAAGACCTGGGGTTATGAAACAGTGAAACGAAACAAACGCTCTCTCTTGTCTTAACCGTAAACTTTACATTTCGCCTTAAAAACTCTTTTAATTTTCCTCTTTCCTCTTTCCTCTTTCCTAATTATTTTGTACCTTTGAGGAAAATTTATTGATATGGCTAAGTTTGTTGTTGAGGGTGGTCACCGTCTTAAGGGTGAGATAGTGCCACAAGGTGCTAAGAATGAAGCGCTCCAGATAATATGTGCTACACTCCTAACCAAGGAGCGTGTGGTATTGCATAATGTTCCTATCATCGCAGATGTGATGCAGCTATTGGAACTTTTGGGTAAGATGGGTGTTAAGGTCGAGCGTCTGTCGGATGATAGCTTTGCTATTCAGGCCGAGAATATCGATTTGGACTACTTGCGTACTGCCGACTATCATAAGCGTTGTCGTAGGTTGCGTGGCTCAGTGATGATGATTGGTCCACTCCTCGCACGCTATGGCGTAGGCTTCATGCCTAAGCCTGGTGGTGATAAGATTGGCCGCCGCCGTCTTGATACTCACTTCCTCGGCTTCCAGAAGTTGGGTGCAAACTTTAACTTCGATGTGAGTGATGAGTTCTACACTGTGGAGGCTAAGCGCCTTAAGGGTACATATATGCTTTTGGATGAGGCCTCTGTTACGGGTACTGCCAATATCGTCATGGCGGCAGTGTTGGCTGAGGGCCGCACAACTATATATAATGCTGCGTGTGAGCCATATCTCCAGCAGTTGTGTAAGATGCTTAACCGTATGGGTGCGAAAATCTCAGGTATCGCTTCCAACCTGCTTACTATCGACGGCGTGGAGTCGTTGGGTGGCACGGAGCACACCATGCTGCCTGATATGATTGAGGTGGGTAGCTTCATCGGTATGGCGGCAATGACACGCTCGGAGCTAACAATCAAGAATGTATCGTACGAGAACCTCGGTATTATACCTCAGCAGTTTGCCCGCATGGGTATTCGCTTTGAGCAGCGTGGCGACGATATCTATATCCCAACGCAGGAGCACTACGCTATCGAGAGCTTCATCGATGGCTCTATCATGACCATTGCCGATGCTCCATGGCCAGGACTTACACCAGACCTCCTCTCTATCTTCCTCGTTGTGGCAACGCAGGCTAAAGGCTCGGTGCTTATACATCAGAAGATGTTTGAGAGCCGCTTGTTCTTCGTGGATAAGCTCATAGATATGGGTGCGCAGATTATCCTCTGTGACCCACACCGCGCTACGGTCATAGGTCATAACCATGAGCACTCGTTGCGTGCGGCGAATATGACCTCGCCAGATATTCGTGCAGGTGTTGCGCTGTTGATTGCTGCCATGAGTGCCGAGGGTACAAGCACTATCCAGAATATCGAGCAGATAGACCGCGGATATCGTGATATCGATAAGCGCCTTAATGCTTTGGGAGCGAAGATTATACGTTTGGAGGAGTAGGAGTTAAGTGAAAGGTGAAAGGTGAAAACTGAAAAGTGTGGTGTCTGCGACGCTTGTTTATATAATTCGTGCGAAGCACACCTAACTTTTAACTTTTCAGTTTTCAGTTAAAAAGACAACGCCTTTTACATATTAGGTAGCGGTTGGCAATAAAGAAGTACATCGCCGTAAATTAGAAGTATAACATAACCGTAGAGTAAAAATGTTTTTGGAGAATAATAAGCATAAGGGGTGGATTGAGGTGATTTGTGGCTCGATGTTTTCGGGTAAGACTGAGGAGTTAATCCGCCGTATGAAGCGAGCAAAGTTTGCTAATCTTAAGGTCGAGATTTTTAAGCCATCTATTGATGTGCGCTACTCCGAGGAGGAGGTGGTGTCACACGATGCGAATGCTATCCTATCAACACCTGTGGAGTCGGCACAGAATATTTTGCTCATGGCCTCGGATGTAGATGTTGTGGGTATTGATGAGGCGCAGTTCTTTGATGACGGTATTGTGGATGTATGCCGTCAGTTGGCTAATAGCGGTGTCCGTGTTATCGTCGCTGGTCTCGATATGGACTATATGGGTGTTCCTTTTGGTCCTATGCCAGCGCTTATGGCTACGGCAGAGTATGTGACTAAGGTACATGCTATATGTGTGCGCTGTGGCGACCTCGCTCACCACTCGCACCGTCTTACTGCGGATGATAAGCAGGTGTTGTTGGGCGCTAAGGATACATACCAGCCTATTTGTCGCCACTGTTTCAATGAACTTAAAAATAGTAAATAGTATATGCAGAAAGCTGTAGAGCAGTGTGTTGAGATTCTCCGCGCTGGAGGTCTTATTCTCTACCCCACAGATACGATTTGGGGTATTGGTTGTGATGCTACAAACGAGGAGGCTGTGGCTAAGGTCTACGCCTTGAAGCGCAGCGAGGATAAGCATTCGATGTTGTGCCTTATGCGTGATGCCGATATGGTTGTCCGCTATGTGAATAAGGCTCCAGGTATCGCCTTCGAGGTTATGGAGCTCTCGGATAAGCCGTTGACAGCGATACTTCCAGGTGCTGTGGGTGTGGCAAAGTCGCTTATCCCTGAGGCGGGTACTCTCGGTGTGCGTGTTCCTCAGCATGAGTTTTGCCAGGCGTTGTTGCGTAAGTTCGGCAGACCTATTGTATCTACCTCGGCAAATATCTCAGGTGAGCCAGCAGCCAAGAAGCTAAAGGAGGTGGCTGAGGAGATTATAAAAGGTGTGGATTATGTTGTGCATCCTCGCTTCGAGGGTAAGCCTACGCTTAAGCCAAGCTCTATTATCGCCTTTGGTGAGGGTGGCGAGGTTGAGATTATTAGAAGCTAAGCCCCTATGAATAAGTGTCTTATAACACCTGTGCAGAAGCGATTTTCGGATGTGGACTCGTTTATGCATGTAAATAATATCTGGCAGCAGAGCTACTTTGATATGGGTAAGACCGACTTCTATACTAAGGTCTTGGGTATCACGGGAGTCTTTGATAAGCTGCGCATCATCACAGCATCTACGCATACGGACTACTATGGTCAGGTGCGCCTAATGGATGATATCGTTGTGGTTACTGATGTGTCGCGCCTGGGTAATAAGTCGATGACACTGCGCCAGCGTATAATGTTGGATGATAAGTGTTTAACAGAGAGCAGCTCTGTTATGGTAGCCTTCGATTTCGAGACGCAGCAGAGCGTGCCTATGCCTGAAGAGTGGCGTAGAAAGTTGGAGGAATACCTCGTCCGCTCATAGTTGTAATCGGACCATTCAACCAATAAATAGCACCATCGGGCAAATTTGTCCGATGGTATCGCTTTATCTATGGTATATTTTGTCTAACTTTGCTTCGATTATGCGCGCATGCGCATAAGATGGTCACGACTAGCAAAATAGTAAACTAATTATAAAAACACTACACATGAAAACACTTCGTTATTTAATGCTTGCATTGGTTGCAGCACTCTTTGTGGTGGGTTGCGGTAATGATCCTATCGAGACTCCACAGGGTGGTGATGACTTCAAAATTACAATTGATGAGGGCAAGAGCTATCCTCTTGTGTCATCTATTCCAGAGATCATCTCGCCAAACACAACAGAGACTGTGGCAATCATCCTTAATGGTAAGGGTACAGTTATCGAGAACTTCACAGGTGAGATGTATGCTCATACAGGTGTGCTTACAGATAAGAGTGCTTCGAGCTCAAACTGGAGGTATACTAAGACAAGCTGGGGTCAGAATACTCCTGAGACTAAGCTTGAGAACCTTGGTAACAACCTTTGGGCATTGGTAATTAAGGGTGGCCCTCGTGCATATTACGGTGTACCTTCAGGTGAGAAGATTAAGGCTCTTGCCTTTGTGTTCCGTTCTGCAGATAGCAAGAAGGAGGTTAAGGATAACGGCAACGATATCTTTGTTGAGACCGTTGAGGAGGGCTTATATGTTAAGATTACATCTCCAAAGAGTGGCTCAATCCTTACAGTGGGTAAGGAGGTGTGTGTGACTATTCAGTCACAGGCTGCAACAACACTATCGTTGTATCGCAATGATAGCGAGGTTGTTCTTAGCGAGGATAACTCTGTGGAATATAAGTTTGCTCCAGCAAAGGCTGAGGATATTGTCTTTAAGGCTGTTGCTACAGATGGCGTTGACACCATTGAGGATAGTATCACTGTGTCTGTGCTTGGTGCAACAGTTGATGAGCCACGCCCTGCAGGTGTTGGTAATGGTGTGACAGTAAATGGCGACGAGGCAACATTCGTATTGTATGCTCCAGGTAAGGAGTCTGTAATCTTGCTCGGTGACTTCAACAACTATGCTCCATCGAATGAGTATATGATGAAGAAGGACGGTAACTACTTCTGGACTACAGTATCTGGTCTTGAGGAGGGAGTTGAGTATGGTTATCAGTACTTCGTAGACCGTTCTATCCGTGTTGGTGACCCATACGCGACTAAGGTTCTTGACCCATGGAACGATAAGTATATCAATGGCACATATCCATTGTATCCAAACCTTAAGGAGTACCCTGCAGAGTATACAACAGATATCGTATCAGTCTTTAAGCTCAACCCTGATGAGTACCAGTGGGAGGTTAGTGACTTTGATCGTCCTGCTGAGAACTCTTTGGCAATCTATGAGTTGCTTGTTCGTGACTTTAGCAAGGTGCGTGATATGGATTCTGTAACCGCTAAGCTCGACTACCTCAAGACTTTGGGTATCAACGCAATCGAGCTTATGCCTATTCAGGAGTTCGACGGTAACGACTCTTGGGGTTACAACCCTTGCTTCTACTTCGCCACAGATAAGGCTTATGGAACGGAGCGTGCATATAAGCGCTTTATTGATGAGTGTCACAAGCGCGGTATCGCTGTTATTTTGGATGTAGTATTCAACCATGCTACAGGCCAGTTCCCATACGCAAAGATGTGGTGGAACTCAAGTTGTAACTGCACAGCTTCGAACAACCCATTCTTCAATGTTACAGCTCCTCATAATTTCAGCGTATACCACGATTTTAACCATACATATCAGGGGACTGTAGAGTACTTTGATGAAGTGTTGAAGTTCTGGTTGGAGGAGTATAATGTTGATGGTTTCCGCTTTGACCTTACAAAGGGCTTTGTTCAGAACCCAGGTAACTATGATGCAAGTGGCTACTCTTCACAGCGTATCGGTATCTTGAAGCACTATGCCCAGACTATTCGTTCTGTAGAGAATGATGCGTACATAATTTTTGAGCACTTCTGCGACCAGAGCGAGGAGAATGAGCTTTATAGCTCTGTAGGTGCTCTTTGCTGGAATAACGCACAGATGAATGGTTATATGGAGTCTGTAATGGGTTGGACAGGTAACAATAAGAGCTCATTCTCAACCTTCAAGAGAGGCCGTATCAACAATATCGAGACTCATGACGAGGAGCGTATCGCTTATAAGGCTATCACTTATGGTCAGACATGGGTTAAGAACGATTGGGCTGTTATCTCTAAGCGTCTACAGGCTGTATATGCCTTCCACTTCCTTACACCATACCCTAAGATGATGTGGCAGTTTGGTGAGCTTGGCTATGATGTCTCTATCAACGCTAACGAGAATGGTACTGTAGGCTCTGGCGATGAGTATCGTACACACCGCAAGCCTGTTCGTTGGGAGTACTTCAACGATGCAAACCGTAAGGCTCTCTACGACGCTTTGTCTAAGGTTATCTCATGGCGTACAGGTAACGAGGAGTACTATGGTCAGGACAACCTCTCAGTACATACATGGAATGTAGGTGACGCTAATATGAGCGGTAAGGTCCTTGTTATGGATAAGGTTATCGTTGTGGCTAACTTCACTAACGCTGAGGCTACTACAACTGTGAATGTGCCTGCTGCAATTACAGGTCAGTGGAAGAACCTTCTTACTGATGAGTCTGTACAGGTGGGTGCTTCTTACTCTGTAACACTTGCTGGTAGCGATTATATCGTTCTTGTAAGAGAGTAACGCTATCAATACTTTGAGGGTGTATTGCCCTCGTAGTTCTGGACGGCCGAGATTTACTCTCGGTCGTCTCTTTTTTATCTGTTTATCAGTACTTTTTGAAGCGGGTATGAGGATTTAATATATCGCTATAGTGGTGAAGTGTTATCGAAGACTGTAGAGTTTCACCATTGTGTGTGTATGGTATCGCCGTAGGCTTGAAATGATATATATATATAATAATGTAGAGGTCATGATATGTACTTTGGACACTATTTCCTTACTATACAAAGAGAGAAGCTGTCTAACAAGGCTCCTTCTTCGTTGCACTTGCTCTCAAAATGCTCATTTACGCCTAGTAAACTCCGCTTTTTCGAGCTTCGTGCGCCTAAAATTAGCTCTTGTTATACAACTTCACAAGAAAAAAGTGACTGTCCATTAACTTGTTGGACAGCCACTCGCATAATTAGTATAACTCCTATTATCGAGTAAACTGGAATGGTATAGCCTCGTCAAGAGCAGTAACCTCCTCTGGGGTAAGCTCCTTAACAGGACGGTTATACATCTGCAAAGCAATAGAGTTGCGATACATCTCAAAGCCAGCCTCAACCTCTGAGATAAGGCTCTCGCGTGTGTCTGCTGAGAACTTCTCTGCCGAGATTAGTGATGCTGCATCAATCTTCTCGCCATCAACAACCTCTACCAAGTCGTGGTTCTTGAGCAACTCGCACTCGATAACGCGTGCCAATGAGCCCTCCTCCTCTGGATTGTCATCTGCCTCGTCAGTAAATACGCGGTCACCAACCTTTACCTGATTCTCGCTAACGAACTCGATAACTACAGGAGATGTTGAGTAGCGGTCAGCACCACCCTCGAATGTCGCAGGAGTACCGAATGCAAATGTGTATAGCACGAAGATCCAGTGAGCAGCAATAGCGGCAACAAGACCACCTACGGTGTGTGCAAGGATAGCCTTAGATGTTAGCTTGCGGTAGCCAAGTGCATCAAGCATAGCGGTGTGTGTTGAGAGATAACCACTCCAGCACATACCGATAGCTGTGAATACTGCGATAGCGTTACCGTTGATAATGCCCTGAGCAGAGAACTCAGGAACAAGGCTCAACGCAGCACCTACAGCACCCAATGATGTGATAGGGAATGCCATAAGGGCTGGGTGCTCAAAGCCGAACAACCACTCGAACAAGAAGTTAATCTTACCGAATAGTAGAGGCAAGAACTCAATACCCTCGTATGCAGCACCGTCATAAGTACCATTGTCGCCAGCACCGAATGTAAGAATCATCACAAGTGTTGAGATGATAAGTACGCCAGGGATGATTGATAGACCTACATCTACACCAGTCTTACCACCGTCGAGCAATGAGTTGAGGATGCGGGTAAACATAGATGTCTCCTTAACCTCCTCTTTCTCCTTCATCTCCTCCTCAGTAAGCACAGCTGCGAACTCCTCAGCGAACTCAGGGTGCTGCTTAAGGATGAAGCGCTGCATAAGGCGTGTAGAGCAGATACAGCCAATGAAGGCACCAAGCAAGCCGATGAATGGCTCAACGAAGTAACCCTGTGAAATCATAAATACGATAACAAGGAGTCCCATACCGAATGCTGTACCGAAGTTGGTGAGCGAGATAAACTGGAACTTCTTGAAGTAAGAGCTAAAACGCTTGTCCTTAGCCAACGAGATGATTGCTGGGTTGTCAGAAAGGAATGTCATCACAGCACCCAACGATGCCACACCTGGAAGGTTGAAGAGTGGCTTCATCAATGGGCGTAGAATGCGCTCCAAAAGGTTTACAACACCAAACTCTACGAAGATACTACCAAGAGCACCTGTGATAACGCAGATTGCCATAAGGTAGAATACGGTGTTAAGTAGCAAGTCGTGTGCTGTCTTCATAATAGTGTTAAGCATATTTGGCACACCCATAACTGAGCCGATACCGCCAAAGATGCCAACTACGATAACGAGGCAGAAGATACCTCCGAGGTACTTCTTAAAGCCCTTCTCTTTGTTCTCCATAGTTCAGATTATATAAATTTACTAAGTTTTATTACTTAAGTGCAGCCTTTAGACCCTGCAAAGCATCAATCTTCCAGGTGATACCGAAGGTGAAGAATGAACCCTTATCAATTGCTGTACCGTCAGGGTTACCGTTCTTACCTATGTTATATACATAGGCAGCGTGAAGGCGTAC
>JAFYRL010000070.1 GCA_017546975.1 Alistipes sp. | reverse complement strand
TCCTTCTTCGTTGCACTTGCTCTCAAAATGCTCATTTACGCCTAGTAAACTCCGCTTTTTCGAGCTTCGTGCGCCTAAAATTAGCTCTTGTTATACAACTTCACAAGAAAAAAGTGACTGTCCATTAACTTGTTGGACAGTCACATCCGCCATTTTTCGTGTCAGAGCCAAATCTGACCCCTTCTGACAAGAAATTAGGTAGTGCTACCTTGAAAGTAATATTCAGGTGTTTTAAGTGTTATTATTGCCCGATAAAAAGAAGAGACTCCAAAAGTGTTTTTGTAAACTTTTGGAGCCTCTTCAATATAAGGTGTTTAGTCACCCTCTAAGATTATCGTTCCTACATCTTTAGGCGTAGGTCGATATTGCTGCGTTTTGCGCTCTGAGCCTCAGCCTTAAGTCCCAACTTATCAAGGAACTCGTTGATATTGCGTGCGCCATTGCTTAGTGAGAATGAGAATGGCTCAGAGATCCACATGTCGCTGTAGTTGCCGCGGTAGTCCATAGCTACGGCACACATAATATAAAGCTCGTTGTTTATACCTACAAACAAGCAACTGCGGTCTGATACATAAGAGCATACCTCTGCCTTGATATAGTTCATGTCGCTTGTTACGAGCTCAGAAGCCTTGTAGATGTTCATAAATACATTACCCTCAGGCTTCTCAGTCTCTATCTCGGCACACATAGCATACCAGCCCATCATTTCAAACATACCATAGTTGTAGAATGTGTCAGGCATAGCCTGCTCAAGCTCGACAAGGCTGTAAGGACCTGTAACATTTACGCCGATTACGCTATTCTCGCACTCGCCCTCAACCTGAGTCTTAAACTCATAACTGAAGAGGTCGGTAGTCACAACGCCACCATAGTATCCAAAGGCGAGAGCCACATACTCGGTGTTTGGCTCAAGGCCTACAAGGCTGGTCTTAATAGTGTTGCGGTATGTATTTGAGCTAAGGTCATAGTCAAGAAGCCACTTGATAATCTTGTCGTTCTCGCTATATGGGAGGTCGCTCTTCTTAAGGAATGTAGCAACATAAGGCTCATTCTTCGAAGGTGTAATCTCTATGTCGGCAACGCGAACATAGCAGTTCTCAACCTTGATGTCGATAGTCATATCAGAAGCCTCAACCTTCTCAGTTTTGAAGTGTGCGATGTAAGGCTTTGTTGTCACCTGTGGAAGACCGTCAACCATCTCAATACCGTAGAATACCATGCAGTACTTAGTATCTGAAAGGCGTGTCTCAGAGTATGAGTCAGGACCCTGCAAACACATAAGCTCGATAAGCTGCTCTGCGGTGTATCCCGACTGCATGTAGATGTTAATCATGCCAATCCAGTCGTTTGCCACCTGCTTGCAGTATGCATCATTAGGAGTTACGCCCTCAGCAACATACATATATTCGCCCTCGGCATAGATGTCGATGAAGTACTTGCCATCCCAGTTGATAGGTGCGAACTCGTATGTAGCCTTAGGACCATCAACGGTGATGTTTACATCGAACGCAATATCTGAGAAGAGGCGTGTAGGGAGTATTACGATCTCGTGAGTTACAGCAGATGCAAGGGTGTAGTCTGTGCCATCCTCGTTGAACTCAATAGCATAAGCGTAGATAACATACTCTCTATCAGGTACCATGGCTGTCCAGCCGATGTATGAGTCGCCAGTGTAGTATATTTCGTACTGCTCCATAAACTCCTTAAGGTTTGAAGCACCATAGCTCTCAGCCCATGCAGTGAATATATTGTAGTCATCGCGGAATAGCTCCTCCTGAGTTGTGATCTGGCTACTGAGAATGTAGTCCTTCTCAGCCATATATACAATATAAGGAGTCTCCTTGTCTGAAGGGTATAGCTTAGTTGAACAAGATGTTGTCTTGACATCACAGATCTCCATTACGAAGGTTAGAGCATCGCTTGCAGCCTGCGTAACCTTGATTGTCTGCATGCTAAGGTTAGGGTAACGCACTGCAATTGTTGCCTCACGCGCTTTGTCAGTGAAGTTCTTCTGGCAGTCGAAGTAGAGACGGCTATCTGCGGTTCTGAAGTTGTCAATCCATGGAGCGTCATCCTCTGCAACGATGTCGATGCCATTGATGCCATTCTTAAGCACATAGCCGATGCTGTATGTGCCGCCGTTACCATCGATTTCGATGTTCTGCTTCTCCAATGTTAGAGAGCACTCAGTATCCTCAACGACAGTTGTAGGAGTCTCCTGGCACGATGACAACATGGTAATACCAGCAACGAGCAGGAGAAGAAGTTTTGAAAGTTGTTTCATAGTGATTAAAATAGTTAGTCTGTCTTAGTTCTTAATGCTGAATAATATTGCGAATATCTGTGCAAAAATAATAGATTTATCTTTAATCTCCAAATGTCAAAGTAGATTGCTTTTGCTCTATATGGCGTGTGATGATAAAGAAAACATGAATTATTTTATTATCGATATTGATATTTGCATTTTTATTTATATATTTGTCCCTTGAAGTAGTAGTTATTTATGTAATAAATAATATGACTACCTGTAAAAATAGTTGAAAATTATTATAAATACAGTAATATTAAATAACTAATAATTAAAAACTTTTAACTTAAAGATCTATGAAAACTATCAAGAAAATGTTTTGGTCTTTGTTGCCAGTTTTGTGCATGGCTCTTGCTGTATCATGTACAGAGCAGCCTGAGGAGCAGGGTGGCAAACTTCCAAATGTGACTAAGGACTCAACCATCAAGCTTAGCAAGAATAAGGTTGATGCAAGTCTTTCAGGTGGTACTTTCCTTCTTGAGTACACTATTGAGAACCCACACCCAGGTGAGAAGATTTCTGCTAAGGCAGAGGCATCTTGGGTAAAGAACTTCAACTATGGTATCACAGGTGCTCTTGGTTTCGAGGTTGAGGCGAACAATACAGATTCAGAGCGTCAGTGCTTGGTAACTGTTTCGTATCGCTATGCTGATGATGTTATGTTTGTTGTAAAGCAGGGTGCTAAGAATAAGAGCGGTTTCCAGTTGGAGAATGTTCAGGCTGACTACTTCTCTTACACTATCGACATCATTCCTGATAACAAGACAGCTCCTTACATCGTAATGTCAGCTGATCCTACCTACGTTATCTCTTCTGGCTTCCAGACTGGTGAGGACTATTACGAGGATGACTACTTGTATTTCGCTTGGTTGGGTTCATTCTACGGTATGTCTGCTGTTGATGTAATGAATACTCGCGCAAAGATCGGTGTACAGCGTGGTGTAACTGTTAAGGGTGCTGCTTCAGGTGTACCTTATACATGCTATTTGTACTACTTCGATGATGTTACTGGTGCTCTTACATCAGATGTAGCATTGTTTACTATCACAACTAAGACTCCAGATTATATCCCTGCTACATTCAGCGTGGAGCCAGTGGTTGATGGTTGTGTAGTATCTGCAGATGTTCTTCCAGAGAACTTCGAGGGTGCATACTACTTCGATATGCTTAATGGTGTTTTGGTTGAGTCTTATATCGAGTCTTTGGATCATGTAAACACTCCAGCTGATGCTGTTAAGTACTACTGGTCAATGGCTGTAAACGATATGATGGTTAATGGCAGCATGTCAGGTTCTGCTATCGTTGATTACTACAACTGCCAGGGTGAGTACGAGGATGGCACTCCACGCAGCCACTATGACTTCGAGCTTTTGGCTAACCACACTTACTACCTCTTCGCGTTTGCAATGGATGAGAATGGTCTTTGCTGCTCAGAGCCACAGATTGTAGAGATTACTACAGGTTCAGTACCTATGTCTGACAATGTAATCACTCCATCTGTATCTAAGGTTACATCTGAGACTGCTTATATCAGCTTCACAACTACTAACGATGACTTCTATATCGCTGGTTGGGAGAAGGCTTCAGATTGGGTTACTTTCGGTAACACAGATGCTGAGCGTCAGCAGTACTTGCTTACTAACCGTAGCTACGAGTTCATCGTAGGTGACTACGCACAGAATGTTATCGGTCTTGAGGAGGGCGTTGAGTATGTACTTTACGCATTCGGTTCACGCGGTGGTGTTGCTACAACTGCTCAGATTTATACTTGCTCATTCACAACTAAGTCTGGTGTAGGTGCTGCAACAATCGACTTCGTTGACCACGGTTACTTTATCGCTGCTGATGTTGCAGAGATCCCTGGCTGTGAGTTCTTCGCTGGTGATTACTACTCTGGTAAGGTTATTTTGCCTGTAGAGTACAAGGTTGAGGGTGAGTGGCAGGCATTCTTCCAGACTACATGGGATTGGACAGGCCGTTACGACGAGTACAATGATGAGCAGTACAAGGATAACCTCGTATGGAGCATCAATGAGTATGGCTCAATGACCCTACAGAATACTTATATTCCACTTGATGTTGATAGAGACTACACTCTTGTTGCCTTGATTATCGATGCTGATGGTGTATTCAGCAATGTAACTAAGCTCAAGGTTCATACATCTTATGATGGTGCTAATACTGATTTGGCTGAGTTTGAGGCGTTCTGGGATGCTATGAATGGTTATGGTTCAGGTATTCTTGCAGCGCCTGCAGCTGAGGCTAAGACACTCTTCTCAAATAAGATTGCTAAGACTAACAAGGTTTCTAAGCGCTCATTTGAGACTCCAGCTAAGATGGATATCGAGAAGTAATTTTACTTCCTAGATAAAAGTGGGTACCCCGATGGCAACATCGGGGTATCTTTTTTTGTAGCTATTACTCCTTATAATTATATCGCCCACAACGGCGTGCGTGGCTTGGTATTTGTCATATCGTAGGCGTAACAAAAATGTTTAGCTTATGAAAAAATTTATACTTAGTCTAATGGCTGCTGTGGCTACACTCTCTGGTGCTGGGGCACAAGAGTATAGCCCTATACGCTGGGAGGGTGTCTACACCAACAGATTTTGGGATAATTGGGAGATTGCTGCAGCAGGAGGTACATCCTTTATGCAGATTACACAAAAGGAAAAAGATCCTGGTAAGTTTATCGACCGCAATAGCTGGAACGCCAACTTCGCACTCTCCAAGTGGTTTGTACCTACGCTCGGTGCAAGGCTGCAGCTGGATGCTGGTGAGTTTCACAACTTCACACGCCCCGTGGCGCGCGGCGTGGAGAGTACAAAACTCAAGATGCCATACCTCTATGTTCATGGCGATATACTTATCAATATGTCAAATTGGATTGGTGGCTACGATCCCGATAGATTCTACTCGGCAGTGTCATATATGGGCTTCGGATATACGGCAATGTCGTGGACTAAAAACTCAAAATCGCCATATAATGGTGAGTACGCCTTCACTACGGGTCTTATAAATAAGTTTAGCATATCGCCTCGATTTGATATCGAGCTCGATCTGCGAACATGGATTATTGCCGAGAGGTCGCTTCCTCAGGAGATACAGGGCGGAGGCCGCTTTGCGGTAGCGATGTCCGCATCCTTGGGCCTTGCATACCGCTTCAATATGCGTAGCTGGGCACCAGCTTACTCGCAGTTTGATGTAGATGGTTACCTGCTTGCGATAATGACCCTTGAGGAGCAACTTATACAGAGAGATGCGGAGCTTAAAAGGGTTAATGGAAACTTCTCTGCACTTAAAAACGAGAACGAGAGCCTTCGTAATTCCCTTACAGAGAGTCGTGTGCAGAGCAATGTTGTCGTAGCCCCAACAGCGCCTGCAGAGAGTGTGGTGTTCTTTACCATTGGAGAGTCAACACTTACCGACTATGCTAAGGCTACGCTTGATAGTGCCGTGCCACAACTTATGGCTACTGATGCCGCTATAGTAGTGACGGGCTATGCAGATAAGGAGACAGGTAGTGCCAAGCGCAATGAGCAACTATCTAAGCAGCGCGCCGAGAATGTGGCAAACTACCTTGCCGGCTTGGGTATCAACGCCTCGCGTATAACTACAAAATGGGTGGGTGATACAGAGCAGGCTTTTGCCTCTCCAGATACACCGCGTGTAAATAGGTGTGTGATAATCAAATAGGTGGGTCTAAAAATAGTATATGGCTCCATTTGGAGCCATATACTATTTTAACATATTGTAGTGGCAATACATCAGTTTGCCCTCGTCATCGCGTAGGTGCATGCCGCCGCCACGGCAGAACTCCCATACTTTGCACTCCTTGCACTCATCCGTCTTGGTCCACTCGCGGTCACGGAAGGGCTTAAATCTATTTTGCCATACATCCCAGAAGCTATCGCGGTAGATATTGCCCTGTGCATAGTTGCCTCTGACGCTTGTACATCCAGAGATGTCGCCATTAACACGAATAGATGCCACAGTAACACCTGCATTACACATATAGAAGTGGTCGCGCACCTCTGTTTCGTAACCGCCCAAGAAGCCCTCGCAAGCGTAGTTAAGCTCTATGCGTCCCTCCTTGCGGGTCTTGCGGATAAACTCCATAAGGTATCTAAATTGCTCAGGGCGTAGATTAAGTCTATCATCGTGCTTGGCGCGTCCCGCAGGGAAGATTGAGAAGATGCGCCAGTGGCCTATGCCCTCGCTAATAAGAAACTCCTTCCACTCCTCCAAACGGTCAATCATCGCAGGGGTCACGCAGGTGATAACATCGTATGTAAGGCCCTTGACCTCACGGATATAGCCTATAGCCTTACGCGCTCGCTCGAAGCTCTCAGGGTTTTGGCGTATGTCGTTGTGTACCTCTGCAAAGCCATCGAAACTTACGGATACAGATCTTAGACCTGCATCTACAAGGGAGTGTAGTCGCTCGCGGCTGAGGCTCAGACCATTAGTCACCATGCCCCACATATATCCTCGGCGGGTAACCTCGCGTCCCGCCTCCTCCAAGTCGCGGCGCACAAGCACCTCACCTCCAGAGAAGATGATAAGTACATCGCGTGGGTTTACATTTGGGGTTATCTCTGTATCGAGGACCTTAAGAAAATCCTCCAACGGCATATCGCTCTCTGCTGCATCCGTGCGGCAGTCGCTACCACAATGTCTACAGCGTAGATTACAACGAAGCGTACACTCCCAAAAGAGTGTACGCAACTTATGACGCTCCACAACGCCATCATACATGCCCTTAAAGAGCTTAAGACCCAGGCGTTTGCGGATGCTTATATGTTTTCCTTTCACTATCTCAACGATTACTTACCGGCAGCCGCTGCTTCAGCCTCGGCCTTAGCCTTCATCTCAGCTCTCTCCTTCTCAAGCTCCTTGCTACGCTCCTTAGCCTCCTCCTCGCTGACAGGCTTAGCATAGCTGCCATCTGGGAAGCGAACAGGGCCTCTCTCAGGTGTTGTAGGGAACTCTACAGGGTTGCCATTCTCGTCAATAGGGCGTGCAATGCTGCCATCAGGGAATGGCACGCCATACATTAGCTGAATGCGTGGGTCCTCATCCTCGTTGATGATGATATCTGCCTCCTTCTTATCTTCGCTCTTCGCTGCCTTCTTTGTGCCACAGCATGCTGATGCTGAGAAACCAAGAAGTGTCAATAGTGCTACTTTCCATCTAATATTCATAATCGCACAGTTTAGATTATACCCTACAAATATAATGGTTTTTCCGATATTCTACAAGCATAACGCAAAAAATCGTGATATTAGTATTGTTTGCACAAATAAATTTCGTAACTTTGGACTACTAAATAAGTTATTAGCATTATGAAAGGGCGAGTTAAGTGGTTCGATGATAAGCGAGGTTACGGATTTATAACCTCTAAGGAGGGCGTGGATACCTATGTTCACTTTACAGCAATAGTTACCGAGGGCTATCGCACCTTGAAGCATAATTGGCGAGTGGAGTATGATGTGGTAACTACGGATGAGGGACGCGAGGAGGCTCGAAATGTAATTGTAAAGAAATAAGCGTAATTATAGTTGGGTTAGAGATTTAACATTTCCATTATGAGAAAGTTGCTGCTACCATTGTTGCTCGGTTGCTTGTTTGCAGTGGGCTGTTCCGATATCAATATTGGTATTGGCACGAAGCCTTCAAAACCGGTAGAAAATGTTTTTACTGTTGACGGTGAGGGGGACTATGTTGTTGAAGCTGTGGGCGGCAATGTCTTGGTGAAGGTGACAACTAACATCGAATATGATGTGGTTATCCCTGCGGAGGTATCATGGCTAAGCCTTTCGGACACCCGTGCTGTGCGTGAGGAGACTTTGACAATTGTGGTAGCTAAGAATGATGAGTTCAATGAGCGCAGTGCCAAGATATTATTGGTGAACTCTAATGAGGGTAATTTATATGAGTTTACTATAACACAGAAGTTTGATGAGGTAAATGTCCCTAATAATCAGATTTGGTATCTTGCAACATCTGCCATTGAACTTAATACAGAGGCTGACTTTGGAGCAAATATTCTTTCTCATGATTTTACAGATGGCCGTGGTGTTATAACTTTCGATAGTGCTGTTACGAAGATTGCTAATCAGGCATTTGTTAAGTGCGTGGAACTCACTTTGATAGCTCTGCCACAGAGCGTTGAGAGCGTTGCGGAGGGATGCTTTGCAGAGTGTAACAATTTGGAGAGGTTTGTTGGCGACTTTGCCACTTTGGATAACCGAGCACTTGTGGTTGATGAGGTAATGGTTGCCTTTGCCCCTAAGGGTCTTACATCTTATACTACCCCAAGAGATATAAAGCGTATTGGTGAGTACACCTTTGCATATTGCATGGAGCTTGTAAATGTTACTATCGACTATAATACCGAGGTTATCGGCGCGTGGTCGTTTACTCACTGCGAGGAGCTTGTAAATGCACATATTGCAGATAGCGTTACTACAATCGAGGCGGGAGCATTCAGCTACTGCTATAAGCTTGGTATGTCGGGCGCATATACAGTTAAGGATGGCTTTATCATGCATGATGGAGCAGTCGTTGGCTCTACGGGTGAGTGTGGTGATGGTGTATTGATAATTCCATCTGAAGTGATTACTATAGGATCAGGTGCGTTCAAAAATTATAGCAGCATTAGTGAGGTTGTTATTCCTGTAAGTGTAACTGAAATTTATGCATGGGCATTTGTGGGTTGTGAAAACTTGGTGCGCGTAGTTTGTGAGCCTGTAGTGCCTCCAATAGCGGTATTTGTAGAGGATGTTTGGCAGGCCTTTGACGATAATGCTAAGGATCGAAAGATATATGTGCCAGCAGAATCGGTTGATGCATATAAGTCCGCTATCGGTTGGAGGGATTATGCTGATGCAATTGTCGGTTATGGCAATGGAGCAAGTGATACTGTTGGTATTATGGCAGTTGATTTGGGCTTGAGTGTTAAGTGGTCAAGTTACAATGTTGGTGCGAATGCTCCTGAAGAGTGTGGCGACTACTTTGCTTGGGGAGAGATTGCTCCAAAGGAGGTATATACATTAGATAACTGCTTAACCAACGGTCTAAAGTTGGATGATATCTCGGGTAATCCTCAGTATGACGCAGCTGCGGCTAATTGGGGTGGCGATTGGAGAGTGCCAACTATTGCCGAGTTTCAGGAGTTGATAGATGACTGCACTTGGGAGAGTGTATGTCTTAATGATATGCAAGGAATGCAAGTTACAGGTCCAAATGGTAATAGTATCTTTTTGCCTGCAGCAGGCACTTGTCCAGATGGTTCGCCTACAAGTGTTGGCGTGTGTGGCTATTATTGGAGCTCTACGCCTTATGAGGAGGGTAAAACTAGTGCTTACGCAATCAACTTCTTAGGTGAACATCGTGATTCGTATTGGATAGGTCGATACAATAGCCTATCTATCCGCCCTGTAATAGATTAGTCGAGCGAGTGCCGAATAATGTTTAAGAAGCTGTCTAACAAGGCTACTTCTTCGTTGCACTCGCTCTCAATATGCTTATTTACGCTAAGTAAACTCCGCTATTTCGAGCTTCGTGCGCCTAAAATTAGCACTTGTTATACAACTTCTTAAAAGACAAGGGGCTGTCAACAATTTTGTTAGACAGCCCCATTTTATATATATAGTATATGTCAAACATGGTGCGTAGAGATGCGAAAATTGATAAGTCAAGGTGTAATTTATAAAAAAATTGTTTTGATTATTAAAAAATTTTTGTAACTTTGCGTAACCTACTAATAGAACTATGAACTTTGTATACGACATATCAACTCAATTTACGGCTATGCCTAACATGGCTGTGATGATTATGTCTATGCGAATGTGCCGCTAGGCACTACTCATTTTTCGTATAGCTACGCGCTATACTTTTTCAAATAAAATATATTCTTTGTTTTCGCCAGATTGCTTGATAAGCATTTGGTGTAATCATGCATAACCTAATAATGAAATAATATGTCAGAGAGAAAACTTCATTTCGAGACACTACAAATACATGGTGGCTATCATGTCGATGAATCACAAGCGCGTGGTATTGCCATACACCCAACAGCAGCATATCACTTTCCAACATGTGACTATGCAGCAAACCTCTTTACGCTCAGCGAGCCAGGATATATATACACCCGTCTGCATAACCCAACAACTGCAGCGTATGAGGAGCGTATAGCTGCCCTCTATGGTGGCGTTGGTGCATTGGCTACAGCATCGGGTATGTCGGCCATTCTCCTCGCTGTGACAGCCTTGGCTAAGGCGGGCGAGAATATCGTAGCGTCGCCATATCTTTACGGTGGCACGCATAACCAATTTGTAATTTCGCTACGCAACTTGGGAGTTGAGTGTCGTTTGGCAGCAAGCGACTCGGCAGAAGATATGGCAAAGTTGGTGGATGATAAGACCCGCGCACTCTTTGTGGAGTCTATGGGAAATCCTACTTGCCGTGTAGCCGATATTGAGGCACTTGCTAAGGTGGCGCATAGCAATAATATTCCGCTTATTGTGGATAATACCTTTGGCGCGGGAGGTTATCTATGCAACCCATTTGATTGGGGTGCTGATATCATCACCGACTCGGCAACAAAGTGGATAAATGGTCATGGTACAGCCATGGGAGGTATTATCGTAGACAGCGGTAAGTTCGACTGGCGTGCATCGGGTAAGTTCCCACAGATTGATGGGCCTTCGGAGGGCTATCATGGTCTAAATCTATGTGATGCCTTTGGCGCTCAGGCCTTTATTGTTAAGTGTAGGGTAGATGGTATGCGCGATTTTGGTTGCTGTCCTTCGCCTTTCGATGCATACTTGATGTTGCTCGGTTTGGAGACTCTCTCGTTGCGCGTTAAGCATGAGGTGGAGTCGGCGTATAAGTTGGCGGAGTATTGTCGTCAGCACCCTAAGGTTGAGCGTGTTAGCTTCGTGGGTCTCGAGGACCATCCATCGTATGCCTTGGCGCAGAAGTATTACAAATTTGGTGCTTCGGCAGTCCTAACCATAGAGCTTAAAGGTGACTTAGACTCTACCGTTAAGTTTGTTGAGAGCCTCAAACTATCGGGTAATATGACGATGATTGGTGACTCAATATCTGTTGTTACTCATCCAGCATCTACAACGCATAAGCAGCTCTCGGAAGAGGCTAAGCGTGCTGCGGGTATCACACCAACACTCTTGCGTATATCGCTCGGCTTAGAGAATGTGGAGGATATAATTGCAGACTATGAGCAGGCACTTAGCAATATCTAATTATGAGCAAGAGCTATAGATATAACGCCCCTTTTATCTTGGAGTCGGGTGAGGTGTTGCCAGAGGTAGATATTGTCTACGACACCTTTGGTGAACTCAACGAGGCTAAGGATAATGTTATCTGGGTATGTCATGCCCTTACGGCTAACTCAGATGTTGCTGATTGGTGGCCTCATACGGTTGAGGAGGGACGCTTTCTTGACCCTGCGCGCTACTTTATCATCTGTGCAAACTTCCTCGGCTCGCACTATGGTACAACATCGCCACTCTCAGTAAATCCAGCTACGGGTGAGAAGTACTATTACGACTTCCCTCGTATCACCGTGCGCGATATGGTGCGCTGTCATCAACTACTTGCCCGCCACCTGGGCGTTGAGCGTGTTAAGATGTTGATAGGTAGTTCGATAGGTGGTTTCCAGTGCATGGAGTGGGCGATCATGGAGCCTGACTTTATGGAGAACTTGGTGCTTATTGCCACAACGACCTGTTCTGAGCCTTGGGCTGCAGCCTTTAATGAGTCGCAAAGAATGGCTATACGCCTTGATAAGAGCTGGGGAGAGAGGCGCGATGATGCGGGTATTGACGGTATGGCTGTGGCGCGCTCGATAGCCTTGATAAGTTATCGTGGTGGTGCTGCCTACAATGCCACACAGCGGGAGTTGGATGGTGGCGAGGATGTCTCATTTGAGCGCCGTGTGCATAGCTATCAGCAGTATCAAGGTGAGAAGCTACGCCGTAGGTTTAATGCTATCTCCTACTATCGTCTTTCGGAGGCTGTGGACTCGCACAACATAGGTCGTAATAGGGGTGGTATAGCCGAGGCGCTACGGGCTATCAAGGCACGCACTTTGGTTGTGGCAATATCCTCAGATATACTCTTCCCGCCTGAGGCACATGCACCGCTTAGAGAGTATATCAATGGCGCGGAGTATCACCTTATTGAGTCGGAGTTTGGACACGATGGCTTCCTCGTAGAACATGAAAAATTAAACGAAATAATAACAACCTTTATAAACTAAAAATACTATGAAAAATCTTAATATTGGACTCTTCGGCTTTGGAAATGTTGGACGCGGACTATATGATGTTCTTCGCCGCATAAACTCTGAGAATGTACATATTAAGCGTGTTTGTGTGCGCGATATCGAGAAGGAGCGTGGTGTGAATGTGGAGTTTACGAACAATGCTGACGATATATTCAATGACAAGGATATAAACCTTATAGTTGAGGTTATTGATGATGCTGATGCTGCATACGATATCGTTAAGCGTGCTTTGAAGAGCCGTATCCCTGTGGTTTCGGGAAATAAGAAGATGCTTGGACACCATATTGTTGAGCTTATCGACCTTCAGGAGCAGTATAATACCGCGCTCTTGTATGACGCCTCGGCATGTGGCTCTATCCCTGTTATCCGTAATCTTGAGGAGTACTATGATAACGACCTTCTATGCTCGGTAAAGGGTATCCTTAATGGCTCGTCAAACTTTATCCTATCGAAGATCTTCAATGAGCACATGTCTTACTCTGCTGCCTTGAAGCTCGCTCAGGATTTGGGTTTTGCTGAGAGTAATCCAACACTCGATATTGATGGCTGGGACTCACTATATAAGCTGATTATCATTACTATGCACGCCTTCGGTGTATATGTGGCACCTGAGGATATCCTAACATACGGTATCTCAACAATGAACGATGCTGATATTCGTTTCGCTCATGAGAAGGATCGTCGCATTAAACTCGTTGCCCATGTTGAGAAGATTGATGATCGCCTAATAATGTGCGTGCTTCCACAGCTTATCTCACGCAATAAGTATATCTATGGCGTTGAGGATGAGTTTAATGGTGTTGTTATTAAGGGTCTTTTCTACGATAAGCAGTTTATGTTCGGTCGTGGTGCTGGTGGTCATCCAACGGGCTCTGCTGTACTAAGTGATATCACTGCATGTGCTTATAACTACCGCTATGAGTATAAGAAGCGTAATGACTCAGTGCTCCCTAAGTATACCACAGAGCATACTTTCCGTATCTACTTCCGTTATAAGAGCGCTGAGCAGCGTAATCTTCTCAACTTTACTAAGATTCGTGAACAATACACATCCGATGAGTTTAACTATATCGTGGGTGATGTAACACTTACCAACCTCAAAGCACATCAGGAGGAGTTGCGTGTGGCGGATTGTTTTGTGGCGGCCTATCCTCTCGACTAATTTCTAGTGATAAGGGGTCATGGGGCTAATAAACTGAAAACTGAAAACTGAAAAGTAAAAAGTAAAAAGTAAAAACTGAAAAGTATGGTGTCTGCGACGCATGTTTATAAACTCGCGTGAAGCGCTCCACACTTTTCAGTTTTTCCTTTCCCCCTTAGAAGAGTTCCAACTGCTCGGGCGTGGAGTTGAATGTGAGTCTGTGGTGTGGTGTGAGGCCATACTCGCGGATGGCGAGGCGGTGCTCCTTGGTGGGGTATCCCTTATTTTTTGCCCAGCCATACATCGGGTACTCCTCAGCAAGGCGCAGCATATACTCGTCGCGGTGGGTCTTGGCAAGTACCGATGCCGCGGCGATATTGGCATACTTACCGTCGCCTTTGACTATCGTGCGCCATGGTATGTCGAGGTCTGTCTTGAAGCGGTTACCGTCAATAATAATGTGTCCAGGCTTGATTTTTAGGTTTTTAATCGCAATGTTCATGCCCTCATTCGAGGCGTTGAGGATGTTTATCTGGTCGATACGCTCGGCGCTAACCTCGGCAACATACCATGCTAAGGCCTCCTGCTCGATTATCGTGCGTAGCTTATTACGGCGCGCCTCGGTCATCTGCTTCGAGTCGTTGAGTAGGGGGTGGTGAAAATCGGGAGGTAGTATCACCGCAGCGGCAAAGACTGAGCCTGCCAAGCAGCCTCGTCCAGCCTCGTCACAGCCAGCCTCTATAAGTTCAGTTTGAAAGCAATTTTCAAGCATGGTTATTTCGCTTTTTCTTCTTGTTGATAACACTTATTATCTGGCGTAAAGCCGCACTCCTTAAATGATGCTATATGGTGTAGCATAGCCTCGCGTACACTAATTGTAGTTGGTTGTAGTTGGTGCTCGACAATATTGCTATCGATATAATTCTCAGCTATATAGTTGCATAGAGCAACGCGATATGGACGCTGCTCAAGCTCAAATACTACATCCGTAGCATCGCCATCCTCACCAACGATAATTGTATATGGCATATCGGAGCGGAAGTATGGGTAGTGAGACTCCTTATCTGGTTTTTCTGCTGTGCCGCTATTGTACTTTCTAAGGATAAAGTCGCTAAGCTGCTTAGGCGTTAGCTCGCCTATATAGATATACGACATAAATGGGTCGTTGTTGAGTATATCCACACGCTTAATATCTCCCTTGCTAAGGCCATCAAGGCGTATGCCGCCATAGTGATAGAGGGTGATTTCTGGTGTGAAATCATCGGGGTATGGATAGTTGGCAAGGGCGGCAATTGTAAAGTTTGATATGCCCTCCTTTGTGGCTTCTGAGGTGGCTGTTGCAACAACCTCATTAAGTCCTGGGTCCAATGACTTTATCTCCTTTATGCGTCTCTGCATTGCAGTGTCTGCGACAATATTCGCGGTGTTAATCTGCTCGTAGACGATATCTATAATCTCACCATTCTTAACGCTTATATCGGCTACGGTAACATAGCGTAGATTTTTGTTATTCTGGGATATATGCACGCCATTAAGCGTCTCGTTTACAATATCGTGGCTGTGGCCTCCTGCAATCCATGAGCATTTAGGTGTCATGGTTGTTAGTTGTTTGTCACGATCAAGACCCATGTGTGAAAGTAGTATCACCATATCGCATTTTGTTGCTACCTCCTCGCAAATATCGTATGCCGTCTCGATGTCGGGAGTAAAGGTGTAGTTGCTAAATGCCTCATTACCACCGAGAGGACGGCCACCGCCGTCTGTATCTACGATACCTGCAAAGCCAAACTCCACGCCGTGGCTCTTGATGATGGTGTAGGGTAGTGGCGTGGTAGCGTCGTTATGCGCCTCCATGTTAGCGCATAGGATTGGGAACGATGCACAGCTAAGCATCTTGTCCAACACCTCGGAGCCCTTGTCGAACTCGTGGTTTCCGAGTGTTGCTAAGCTATAGCCTATATCGTTCATAAGCTCTATGATGGGTACACCTGGATGTGTAGCATCGTCGACATAGGCATTGCCTGATACTCTGTCGCCCGAATCTATGATGATGACCTCGCCACGCTCGTCATACTCCTTAACGATAGTTGCTAACTTAGGCATGGCGTCTATCGTGGCGTGCATATCATTGGTTGCGATGATGTATATATGTCGCTCTTTAGCAAACCTGAGCTGCCAACCGAGAATACCTAAAATGAGTAGCGATGTTAAAAAAAATAGCTGTTTTCGCATAAGTTATCTTGTTTAATCGTTACAAATTTACAAAAAATTACTATCTTTACACACAATTTAATTAAAAAGAGGTTGAATATGGCACATAATGTAACGCTCCGCTTGGAAAACAATGCCTCGCAAATAGAGGTGGAAATGGGTGCTACCCTTATGGATGTGTTGCGTAGTGCCAATCTGTCGGTGCCATACCCAATTATCGTTGCGAGGGTAAACAATAGCTTCAAGAGTTTGGGTTATCGTATACTTAAGCCCGTCACTGTAGAGTTTCTTGATATGCGCAGCTTCGAGGGGTATCGTGTATATCAACGCACATTATCGTTTGTGATGCAGCGCGCCTCGTTGGAACTCTTCCCTGAGCGTAAGTTGCGTATTCGTCACACCCTCGGTAATGGTTTCTATGCCGAGTATGATGATCAGAAGAGGGTTTCGGCTGAGGAGGTGGCGCTCCTAAAGCTTCGTATGGAGGATATTGTGGCACGCGACATAGCTATTACGCGCAAGAAGGAACTTGCTGAGGATGTAGCTAAGAAGTATGAGGTTTATGGCTTTGATGACCGCATAGAGCTTATCAATACTCGCCCACGCCTCTACCGCACGGTGAACTACCTCGGTGATATGCCTGGATATTTCTATGGTGAGTTAGCACCTTCGACAGGCTATGTGTCGCGTTTTGATATTGCTCCATATTACAATGGCCTATATGTTGCACTCCCTGCGCGTACAAATCCTGAGCAGGTGACAACAACTATTAAGCACGACAAGATGTTTGATATCTTCCATGAGTATCAGCAGTGGATAGATATCATGGGTGTGCCTACGGTGGGTGACCTAAATCGTCGTGTGATGAATGGTGATAGCTCGGAGCTAATACAGATTGCTGAGGCCTTCCATGAAAATAAGATTGCCTCAATAGCACGCTCTATTGCTGAGGCAAACGAGGAGCGAGGTGTACGCATGGCGCTAATATCTGGCCCTTCGTCAAGTGGCAAGACCACCTTCTCAAAGCGTCTTGGTGTGCAACTTCGAGTCTTGGGCCTTGATCCTGTGCTTATAGCTCTTGATGACTACTTCGTGGATAGAGATAAGACCCCACTTGGGGATGATGGTAAGCCAGACTTTGAGGCGTTGGAGGCTATAGACCTCGCCACACTCAACGATCATCTCCGCAGATTGAATGCTGGTGAGAGTGTGGAGATACCTCGCTACGACTTTATATCGGGTAAGCGTCAGTGGCATGAGAAGCCGCTTCAGCTTAGTGATCGCTCGATACTTATTATGGAGGGTATTCACGCCCTTAATCCAAAGCTAACGCCAGGCATTTCGGATGGTCAGAAGTTCAAGATCTACATCTCGTGCTTCACCTCTGTTGCTATGGATAACTTCTCGCGTATCCCTACAACAGATAACCGTCTGCTTCGCCGCATGATTAGAGATAATGCAACACGCGGAAACAATGCTCTTAGAACTCTCGCAATGTGGGGCTCAGTGCGCCGTGGTGAGGAGAAGCATATCTTCCCATATCAGGAGAATGCAAATGTTATGTTTAACTCGTCACTATTCTACGAGATTTCTGTGTTAAAGGCTATTGCCGAGCCGCTGCTTCGCGAGGTGCCAGATACTGTTCCGGAGTATGCTGAGGCAAGGCGTATGTTGCGTTTCCTTGATAACTTCATTCCGATACAACCAAATGAGATACCTCCAACCTCTCTACTAAGGGAGTTTATCGGTGGCAGCTCGTTCAAATATTGATAAAACAATCTAACAACTAATAACGAATCAAAACAATGAAAACCTTTGACAGCTTTGTAGACCGCCACACAGGTCTAAACTCTAAGGATGATTTAGCTCAGATGCTTGCAACTATTGGCGTAGCATCTGTTGAGGAGCTTTTGCAGCAGGTAATCCCACAGAATATCCGCCTAAAGAAGGCTCTCGACCTCCCTGAGGCAATGAGTGAGTATGAGTATGCAGCACATATCGCAGCTCTTGCATCTAAGAACCGCACATTGCGCTCATTTATCGGTATGGGCTACTATCCTAATGTTGTTCCTGCTGTGGTGTCTCGCAATGTTTTCGAAAATCCTGCATGGTATACCTCATACACTCCATATCAGGCTGAGATCTCTCAGGGTCGTTTGGAGGCGTTGCTTAACTATCAGACAGCTATCCTCTCGCTCACAGGTATGGAGGTGGCTAACTGCTCACTCCTTGATGAGGCTACAGCTACTGCGGAGGCTATGTTGATGATGTATGCTTTGCGCTCACGCGAGGCAGTAAAGCAGGGTCGCAACCAGCTCTTCGTGGATGAGAATATCTTCCCACAGACACTCGATGTATTGCTTACTCGCTCTGAGCCATTCGGCATTGAGATTATCCGTGATGACTTTGCTACATACGAGTTCTCAGGTAAGGAGTTTGGTGCAGTATTGCAGTTCCCAGCGGCTAACGGTGAGGTGCGTGACTATGCAGGCTTCACAGCTAAGGCTCATGAGGCAGGTGTTCTTGTAACTGCTGTAGCGGATCTTCTATCATTGGCATTGTTGAAGTCTCCAGCAGAGTGGGGTGCAGATATCGCTGTTGGTACAACACAGCGTTTGGGTTGCCCTATGGGTCTTGGTGGTCCATCTGCAGGTTATATGGCTACACGCGATGCATATAAGAGAAATATGCCAGGCCGTATCATCGGTGTATCGGTAGATCGTTTGGGTAATAAGGCTTTGCGTATGTCGCTCCAGATGCGTGAGCAGCATATCAAGCGTGAGAAGGCTACATCTAACATCTGTACTGCTCAGGCATTGATGGCCTCTATGGTAGGTTTCTACTGTATATATAATGGTAAGGAGGGTCTTGAGCGTGCTGCGCTTAATGCTCACACTGCTGCCCTCACCGTTAAGGAGGCTTTGGAGGCTATGGGTTATGTGGTGCGTACTAAGGCGTTGTTCGATACTTTGGAGGTTGAGGCTGAGGCTTCGGTTATTCAGGATATTGCCCTCGCGCGCGAGATAAATATGTATTACCCAGCTGATGACTGTGTTCGTATGTCATTCGATGAGGTGACTACAGATGCAGAGCTCCAGACTATCGTGGAGATATTTGCTGAGGCACGCGGTAAGAAGGCTAAGGCTGTTAAGCGTGTTGAGGCTGCTACTATCGCTGAGGATGTTAAGCGTGCAACAGACTTCTTTACTGAGTCTATCTTCAACTCATACCGCACAGAGACTGAGATGATGCGTTATATCAAGAAGCTTGAGTTGCGCGATATCTCGCTTATGAACTCTATGATTTCGCTTGGCTCATGTACAATGAAGCTTAACGCTGCCCAGCTTATGCAGCCACTCTCATTGCCAGGCTTCCAGAATATCCACCCATTTGCTCCAGCAGACCAGACTGAGGGTTATCGTGAGCTTATTGCAAACCTTGAGAGCTACCTTGCAACAATCACTGGCTTCGCAGGTTGTACATTGCAGCCTAACTCAGGTGCTGCGGGTGAGTATGCAGGTCTTATGATGATTCGCGCATACCACCAGAGCCGTGGTCAGGGCTACCGTAACATCATCCTTATCCCATCTTCGGCACACGGTACAAACCCAGCATCTGCAGCTATGGCAGGTATGAAGATTGTTATCGTTGGTTGCGATGAGAATGGTAATATCGATGTTGAGGATCTTAAGAAGAAGGCCGAGGAGCATGCTTCAGAGCTTTGTGGTTTGATGGTTACTTATCCATCTACACACGGTGTATTCGAGAGCCGCATCCGCGATATCGTAGACGCTGTACACGACGCTGGCGGTCAGGTATACATGGATGGTGCTAACATGAACGCACAGGTGGGTCTCACCAACCCTGG
>JAFYRL010000069.1 GCA_017546975.1 Alistipes sp. | reverse complement strand
AGGTTCTATAAATTAGGTCGAGTTGATTTTGTTGGATATTTCGAACAGATTTCTTATCTATTTCGAGGGCGCTATGCGGGCATAGCAACCGAGGAAAGATAAGATAGATGCCGAAATAGACACAAAAGCAACCGAAATATATAATAAAACTACCTATTGTTAAACTTAATTTACTAATTTATAGAACATCCCTTAATCATCTTCACAATATAACGCCTTTCGGGGCGTTATTTTTGTGTAATGAGATTGTTGAACTATAAATACCATATTGCCTATTGATAAAACTGCTACTCTGATTTTTATTATTTATAAGTTATGAGAAGAAGTGTTTTATCATTTTTTGGTATCGCTGCCCTATCGGTAGCGACCAGCATTATTACGCTTAATGTGGCAAAGTCTGAGAATAATGCAACATCCTTTAACGAGAGCCACAGCCAACTATTCAAGGAGAACCATGTAGTAGATACCCACTTCGCATCCTCTGTGGTGCGTAGCGACTACCCCGATTTGACCTACGCAGCCGAACATGCTGTTAAGGCCGTGGTAAACATCAAAGCTACAATGACGGTTAACTCGCCAGCTTATCGTGATCCATTTTTCGAGTTCTTCGGCTACCCACAAGGGGGCGGCAAGCGCGAGGCTCAGGCTGGAGGCTCCGGCGTTATCATCTCTACGGATGGATATATCGTGACCAACAACCATGTTATCAATAACGCTACAAACCTCAGCGTTAAGCTCTATGACGGCCGCACCTTCGAAGCTAAGGTCATAGGCTCCGACCCCGCTACAGATGTAGCACTGATAAAGATTGAGGCAGAGGGTCTCCCTACCTTGCCATTTGGTTCATCTGACGAGCTGCGTCTCGGGGAGTGGGTGCTTGCTATTGGCTACCCTATGGACCTGCAATCGACTATCACCGCGGGTATTGTGTCGGCTAAGGCACGCCACCTCGGAGCTATAGATAATAAATCGGGTATCGAGTCCTTCATCCAGACAGATGCTGCCGTAAACCCTGGTAATTCGGGCGGCGCACTTGTGAATACACGCGGCGAGCTTGTAGGTATCAACACAATCATCAAGACCTCGACAGGTAGTTATGTTGGTTACTCCTTTGCCGTACCAGAGAGTATCGTTCGTAAGGTTGTTATGGACCTCAGAGAGTCGGGCGTTGTGCAGCGTGCCGTACTTGGCATCTCATTCCGCGCTATTGATCAGCAGTTTATCGACAATGCGGGCGACTATACAGGCATAGATAAGATTGGAGGTATATATGTAGCCTCGGTTAGCGAAGATGGTGCAGCCTCTAAGGCTGGCATACGAAAGGGTGATGTTATTACGAAGGTAGGCGGTGTTGAGGTTAACGACTCAGCGATATTCTTGGAGCAGATAGGTAAACGCCGCCCAGGAGATAAGGTTGATATTGAGCTACGCCGTGGCGATAAGAGGGTTAACACAACCGTAACACTGCAAAATAAGGCTGGCGAGACCTCACTTATTAGCAAGGAGAGCGTAGATGTTGCCGAGCTCCTTGGTGCAAAACTTAAGAGCGCACCACACGACTTGTGCAAAGAGCTTGATATCAAGGGCGGTGTGCAGGTTGTTGAGATACTTAGCGGTGGAATATTGGAGCGTTGCCGCGTCAAGGAGGGTTATATCATCACCCATATCAACGACCGACCAATTAGGAGCATCGAGGATATAGAGCGCCTATCAGATAAGATTACAAGCATCGATGGCATCTACCCCAACGGCCGAGCATCGAGCTACATGCTGATGTAGTGAGGAAAAAGTAATTAGAAATTAGTAGAGAGTAATTAGTAATAGTTTCGCTTATCTATACAAGATATTGACCGACCGGGAAGCACGACCAAATTTCTTGTCAGAAGGGGTTAGATGTGTTAGCTGCTCGCAGGCTAAAAAAGCGGAGTTTACTTGAAGTAAATGAGCATTTTTTAGACAAGGCAGATGACACAGATGACCCCTTATCACAAGAAATTGTTAGTGCATTTTGATTATACTCTCAATACCCATCTCCTCCACCTTACGCACGAGTTCATCGTTGTTGTCCGAAACAACAAGGAGCTTATCTCCTTTGAGGAGTTCAGTGTCGCCCTTAGGGACAAAGTAGTTTCCTGCGCGGTATACCATAACCACAAGAGTACGACCAGGAAGGCGTATATCCTTGAGTGTGTTGCCACTGCGAAGCATTGATACATTAACCTCTATCTCTGAAAATTCACTGCGTATATGGTCTGGAACTACAAGCTTGAATGTGCGCTCCTTCTCCTTGAATGAGAGGCTTAGCCAGTTTGCCATACCACTAACCGTAGTACCCTGAATAAGAAGAGATATGATGGTTACGACAAAGACTACATTGAAGAGGTAGTCCGAATTCTCAACGCCATGGCTCACCGTATATAGAGCAAAGATGATAGGCACAGCGCCACGCAGACCTACCCATGAGACATATACACGCGCCTTAGCCGTAAAGTTACGAAAGGGAGCAAGGCTCACAAATGTTGCTACGGGACGCGCAAAGAAGATCATAAAAAGACCTATAAGCGCACCAAGCAACAGGACATCGTAGGTTAGTACCTCATGGACATTAACAATAAGTCCAAGCACAAGGAAAAGTATAATCTGCAGTAGCCATGTGAAACTATCGAAGAAGATACGGAGCATATTGCGGTGTACAATCTTCATATTACCCACAACAAGGCCAGCGATATAGACGGCGAGGTAGCCGTTGCCATAGACCATCGTTGTGAATGAGAAGATAAAGAAGGCGCATGCCAAAAGCAATACAGAGTATAGTGACTGGTTACTGCGAATGTTTATCTTATTGATTACCCACACCGAAACACGACCAAAACCATAACCAAGAGCCGCACCTACAAGCATCTGTAGGAAGAATGTACCCACAACACTACCAGCACTAACATCCTCGCCACCTGTGACAAAGCTTACAAGCACAACGGTAAGGATATATGCCATCGGGTCATTACTACCACTCTCCAACTCAAGCAGCGGGCGTAGGTTCTCTACAAGTCCCTGTTTCTTAGTTCTTAGGATGGAGAAGACGGATGCCGAATCGGTAGATGACATAGTAGCAGCAAGGAGCAGTGCCAAAGGGAATGATATCTCTCTGGAGATACCTATAAGTGGAGCAACAAAGTAGATGAATGTTCCCACGATAACTGCCGTAAGTGCAACACCAAGTGTCGCCATCACCACACCCGGCACCAACACGGGGCGTATATCCGAGAATGTAGTATCCATACCACCCGAGAATAGGATGATACATAGCGCCACCATGCCTACGAACTCGGCAAAATCTACCGAGTGAAACGATACAAAATCATTATATCCAAAGAGTACTCCTACGCCCAAGAATAGCAACAAGGCGGGTGCTCCCAAGCGATATGCCGCCTTACCAGCAAGTACCGCTACGAAAAGCAACAGCGCTCCAACAAATAAGAAGTTCTCGTTAAGCATCTATTTTATATATACTTAGTTATCAAATCTTCAACAAACAAATTACTGCGCCACGAAGGTATAAGTTATCGTTCCTCTGTGCGACTCCGGTGCTGTGTCATCAATCCTAAATAGCGTCTTGCGATGGCGTGCAGCAGCAAGTGCCGTGGCATTAAGTTCAGAGTTTGTGGATGATTGTATACGCGCCTGAGTCACCGTGCCATTTCTATCTAGCCACACATCGACAACAACCACGCCACCACCTTTAGTTTTGTAGGCTGGGACATATAGGTCACGATGGTGACGCACCGGCTTTTCGAAGTTATAGGCCACCGTCACAGCGCCCTTAAATTTACCCTTATCGCCATCACCCTTTTCGTTGCCAGAGCCTTGACCTTCACCTCCCTTGCCTATCTCTGAGACCTCACGCATTCCACTCTCATATTCACTACGATTAGCCCTCATATCTGAGGCAATCTTATCCATCATCTCCTGAGTCTGGCTGTCGTGGCCAAGCTGACTGCTCGAACCAGTCACCTCAGAAGCATCGTTTGATTGTAGGTTTTTAACATTCTGAATCTCCTTAAGCCTACGATCAATCTCATCCTGCAACTGATCACGCTTACGCTTTAATTCTGCCACCTCAGACTCAGAAGGGACATCATCGACGAACTCTACGATATACTCTACAGGAGGAATTACCACATTATATCTCGCAGTTGCCAACCATGTACCACCGACCATAAAAAATAGAAAAACTACAATCAGTCCTACACGATGTGTATAGAGCCATTCACCCAGCGACTCACTGCGCATATCGCTCAAATCTATAGTTTTGCGGTGCGAAACACTCCTTTTTATGTAATTATTGTTCTTTTGCATTATCATCTCGTTACAAATCAAGGCAAAAATAGTAATTTTTTTAGAATAATTTGTATATTTGTGGCATTATGGTGAATTTAGGTTGTTTATAGACCACTAAATACTTTAGTGAGAGGAACAACCCTACATTAAATTTTAGAAAATTATGGCAACAAAACAGCAAACTCTTGCATCTGCAATATCATTTTCGGGCAAGGGTCTTCATACAGGTTTTCAGGTTGAGATGACAGTACATCCAGCCGAGGAGAATACAGGTATCGTCTTCCGTCGCGTTGACCTTGAGGGTCAGCCAGAGGTACCAGCGTTGTGCGAGTATGTAACAGATACCTCTCGCGGTACAACAATTGAGAAGGGCGCAGCAAAGGTTAGCACTATTGAGCATATCGTCTCTGCATTGTGGACCTTGGGTGTTGATAACGCTATTGTCGACATCAACGCACCTGAGACTCCTATCATGGATGGTTCTGCTAAGGAGTATGCCGAGCGTATCACCGAGGTAGGTTTGGTTGAGCAGGATGCAGATCGCAAATACTTTGAGGTTACAGAGAAGCAGGTATATACCCTCCCAGAGAAGGGCGTGGCTATCGTTATCTACCCAGATGACGAGTACTCAGTTTCTGTACATGTAGACTATAACTCTAAGGTTGTTGGTAACCAGTATGCAGTATATTGCAAGGAGGACAACTACTCTGAGAAGATTGCGATGTGCCGTACATTCGTATTCCTCCATGAGTTGGAGCCACTTCTAAACCTTAACCTTATCAAGGGCGGTGACCTTGATAACGCAATCGTTGTTGTGGAGAACCCTGTACCAGATGCACAGCTTGAGCGCCTAAAGACAATCTTTGGCAAAGATGAGATTGAGATTACAGGTGGCTACCTAAATAACCAGCAGCTCAGAGCAAACAACGAGCTTGCACGCCACAAGCTCCTTGACCTTCTTGGTGACTTTGCCCTTCTTGGCATGCGCATCAAGGGTCGTGTATGGGCTACTCGTCCTGGCCACTACGCAAATACAGAGTTCATGAAGGAGCTCTCACGCACTATCCGTCGTAGCGGTGAGCAGCCAACACACAAGTATAGCTCTAAGGATCAGCCAGTGATGGATATCAACAAGATTAAGTCGATACTTCCTCACCGTCCTCCATTCTTGCTTGTTGACCGCATTGCTCATATCGACGAGAACTTTATCTGCGGTATTAAGCAGGTGTCAATGAATGAGCCATTCTTCGTTGGTCACTTCCCTGAGGAGCCAATTATGCCAGGCGTACTTATCATCGAGGCTATGGCGCAGTGCTGCGGTATCCATGTACTTAGCAAGGTTGAGGACCCAGAGTGCTACTCTACATACTTCCTCAAGGCTGACGGCGTTAAGTGGAAGCGTAAGGTTATTCCAGGCGATACCCTTCAGATTGAGTGCCACGGCACAGAGATCCGCCGAGGTATCTGTACAGCACACTGTAAAGCATTCGTAGGTGGTCAGCTTGTATCTGAGGCGATGCTCACAGCACAGATTATCAAGAATAGATAATACTCGCAAACAGCAATAACTGAAGAAATTAAATAGACGTAATTATGATTAGTAATTTGGCTTATGTGCATCCAGATGCCAAGATTGGCAAGAATGTCACAATTGAGGCCTTCGCCTATGTTGAGGGCGATGTTGTAATTGGTGACGACTGCTGGATTGGTCCTCACGCCATTATCTACAACGGTGCGCGCTTGGGTAAGGGTAATAAGGTACACCCAGGTGCTTGTATCTCATGCCTACCTCAGGACCTTAAGTTCGCAGGTGAGCAGACAACAGCGGTTATCGGTGACTATAACGATATCCGTGAGTGCGTAACTATCTCTCGTGGTACAGCTAGCCGAGGCACAACTATCGTTGGTAATAACAACCTCCTTATGGCCTATGTACATGTTGCACACGACGATGTTGTAGGTAGCAACTGTGTTATCGCTAACCGCGTATCGTTGGCTGGTGAGGTTGAGATTGGCGACTGGGTAGTTATCGGTGGCCATGCTGCTATCCACCAGTGGATACATGTTGGTGACCACTGCATGATTCAGGGTGGTGCACTTGTAACTCAGGATATTCCACCTTATGTTATCGCCACAAATGGTGAGACTCGCTATGCAGGCATCAATAAGGTAGGTCTATCACGCCGCGGCTTCACAGCCGAGCAGATCGAGGCTATCCATAACACTTGCCGCATCTTGTTCCAGAGCGACCTTAACTACATCACTGGTTGCGATAAGGCCGAGGCAGAGCTCCCACAGAGCCCAGAGCGTGACTACTTGATTAAGTTCATCCGCGACTCTAAGCGCGGCGTTATCAAGCAGTACCAGTCACGCAGATAATTAAACGCTATCATAGTAGTAAGAAGAGGTTATCCAACAATTTTGTGGATAACCTCTTTTGTTTATTCTACGGGAATCTGAATTATAGAAACCCACTTTTCAGGATCATCTTGATTCCATGCGCCATCTATATAGCAAGTGCGTGGATGTCCCGCCATCTTATACCCATGCTCTTCCATATACTTGAATGCCTCAGTATAAGACTCGTAAAAATGTTCGTATGGTCCCACATGCTTCATACATAGAGCCTTTGGCACAGCAGGGAGATGCTTAAACTTAATGATATCGCTATCCTTGCCCATCTCCTCTACCTGCTCGCAATACTCTATATCAATCTTGCTAGGGGCATACTCTGGGTTATGCTCAATTGTAAAACAATAACCAGGTAGCGGACATTTACAACCGAGACGCTGCATCTCTGGACCAATAGTGTTTACACATAGCATTCCCAATGCACTATAGTCCGCAATCGTTGCGCGATGCGTTGCCACGATAATCTCTGGCAACGATTGAATATTAAACTTTTCCATTGTGTTAATTTGTTTGTGAGAGTCTAACCAGCTGAGCAGCTGCCTGCGACGCTCCACTAACAATTGCAACAGCCTCTCTGTCTCCTCAATTTTTTGAGTCAACAGCTCAACTCCTGGCATCTGAGCGCCATCATCAAACAACTCCTTAATCTCCTCTAATGTGAAACCCTGTCGTTGTAAATCTCGTATGGTGTTTAGCCTCTGCATCTGCGATATGCTATAGTAGCGATACCCCGTCCACTTATCAACTTCATCAGGTAAAAGTAGCCCTCTCAGCTCATAGTGTCGCAAAGTCTTCACAGTAACCTGCATCATCTTGGAAAACTCTCCGATTTTTAACTTTGTTTTGTTACTCATAATCGTACGATAAATTTGCTAGCGAGTGCAAAGTTAGTATATGACCCAAGGT
>JAFYRL010000068.1 GCA_017546975.1 Alistipes sp. | reverse complement strand
GCAAGGCTATAATACCACCTACAGCGGTAGAAAGTGGCATGTTTGGAGATTGGGCTGCTTTTGATAAAAATGCCCCTGGCCGTAAGATATATGTTCCAATGGAGTCTGTAGAAGCGTATAAAGCTGCACAATGGTGGAGTGCTTATGCTGATGATATTGTAGGCTACGAGTTTTAGTAGGGTATAGTCTCTTGTTTTTTTGTTATAGTCCGTGCTACACATCGTAGCATGGACTATTTCACTTTTCACTTTTCAGTTCTCAGTTTTCACTTTTCAGTTTTTTTTCCTACCTTTGCCCCAAATTGTGTGTAATTTTTAGCGAGATATTTATACTTATATTTAATTAACATAAACCTAAAAGATGAAAAAATTATTTGGTATTATGGCTATGGGAGTTATTGGTTTAGCTTCATGTGGCACAGCTGTGGAGTCTCAGAATGAGGCTGAGCAGCCATGGATCGTTGATCGTTTCGACGATATTAAGGTTATCCGTTATGAGGTTCCTGGTTTTGAGAGCCTTTCATTGGAGGAGAAGGAGCTTATCTACTACCTTGCAGAGGCTGCAAAGTGTGGTCGTGATATTCTCTTCGATCAGAACTTTAAGTATAACCTTGCTGTGCGTCGCACTCTTGAGACTATCTACACTGCATCTGATGTGCGTGAGGGTGATGAGTTCGTTGCATTCGAGAAGTATTTGAAGAAGGTGTGGTTCGCTAACGGTATCCACCACCACTACTCAAACGATAAGTTCACTCCAGAGTTCTCAGAGGTTTGGTTCCGCAAGCAGTTGGTTAAGTATATCAACGAGGAGAATCGTCAGATTGAGGATGACTTCCTTTGTCAGATTATCTTCGATGCTAACCTCTACGCTTCACGCCTTAACCAGAAGGAGGGTGTAGATGTAATCACCGAGTCTGCAAACAACTACTACGAGGGTGTTAATCAGGAGGAGGTTGAGGCATTCTACAACGCTATGGTTGCTGCAGATGCTAACAACCCAGAGCCTATCTCATACGGTCTTAACTCAAAGCTTATGAAGGATGAGAACGGTAAGATCTACGAGAAGGTTTGGAAGATTGGTGGTATGTACACCGAGGCTCTTGAGCAGATCGTTTACTGGTTGGAGAAGGCTGCTGCTGTAGCTAACCCTACACAGCGCGAGGTACTTGAGGCATTGATTAAGTACTACAACTCTGGTGACTTGAAGGACTTCGATGACTACAGCGTTCTTTGGGTTAAGGATACAAAGTCAAATGTTGATGTTGTAAACGGCTTTATCGAGAACTATGGTGATCCACTTGGCCGTAAGTCATCTTGGGAGTCTGTAGTAAACTTCCGCGATGAGGAGGCTTGCCGTCGTACAGAGATTATGGCTGCTAATGCTCAGTGGTTCGAGGATAACGCTCCTATCAACCCTGCATACCGTAAGAAGGAGGTTAAGGGTGTATCTGCAAAGGTTATCACTGTAGCTATGCTTGGTGGTGATTGCTTCCCTGCAACAGCTATCGGTATCAACCTTCCAAATGCTGATTGGATTCGTAAGGAGCATGGCTCAAAGTCTGTAACTATCGACAATATCACCTACGCATACGACAAGGCTGCTCAGGGTAATGGCTTTGCAGAGGAGTTCATCCTTCGTGAGGAGGACCGCATCCGCGCTGAGAAGTTCGGTAAGCTTGGTGATGACCTTCATACTGACCTTCACGAGTGCCTTGGCCACGGTTCAGGTCAGCTTGCTCCAGGTACTAAGGGTGATGAGCTTCGTACATACTCTTCAACACTTGAGGAGGCTCGTGCAGACCTCTTTGCTCTCTACTACCTCGGTGATGAGAAGCTTGTTGAGATCGGCCTTATCCCATCTCTCGATGTTGCATGGTCACAGTACTCAGACTATATCATGAATGGTTATATGACTCAGCTCTCTCGTATCGAGCTCGGTAAGGATGTTGAGGAGTCTCACATGCGTAACCGTAAGCTTATCGCTGAGTGGTGCTACGAGAAGGGTCGTGCGGAGAATGTTATCGAGCTTGTACGCCAGAATGGTAAGACTTATGTTGTTGTTAACGATTTCGTTAAGCTTCGTGAGCTCTTCGGTGAGCTTCTTTGCGAGGTGCAGCGCATCAAGTCTGAGGGCGACTACGAGGCTTGTAAGGCTCTTGTAGAGAACTACGCTGTTAAGATCAACCCATTGCTCCACGCAGAGGTTATCGCTCGTAACAAGGCACTTAACATCGAGCCTTATGGTGGTTTTGTAAACCCAGAGTATGAGCTTGTTACAGATAAGGATGGTAAGGTTGTAGATGTTAAGATCTCTTACCCTGCAAACTATGTTGAGCAGCACCTTAAGTATGGTAAGGAGTATTCATTCCTTCCTACCTTGAACTAATTTCTTGTGATAAGGGGTCATCTGCGACCTCTCAATCATTGCCCCAAATAGGAAATACGCCAAGTATATCCTATCTGGGGCAATTTCTTTATCGAGGCCACATCTGACCCCTTCTGACAAGAAATTGGGTCGTGGTGCTAATTGATGTTGTGGTAGGGGTGTGTTTGATGCTTTGCTTGTCTGAAAATGCTCTTTACGCAGAGTAAACTCCGCTTTCAAACTCTGCGAGCAGCTTCAAAATAGCTCAACAATACTTTAGCAGATTCTTGTGATAGGCCGCAATCTGTGGCACATCCAAAAAGTAAGACCCCACGGGCAGTACTATATGTACTATCCCGTGGGGATCTTTTTTTGCGATGCACCACATCTCATGACTTCTGATAAGATAATTGGTCTCGCGCTCTACGAACTGAAAGGTGAAAATTGAAAAGTATGGTTACTTCGCATAAATTTTATAAATATGCGTCGCAGACACCATACTTTTCAGTTTTCATCTTTCACTTTTCAGTTCATAAAGGTTGATTAACCAATGGTGTGCATGCGTACCGAGGCCTTGATTAGTGCAATGGCGCGGATGCGGCTGATCTCTATCTCCTTGTCGGCATGGTGCTGGTTCTGGCTTACAAGGCGGATGTAGCCATCCTGCTCCGACTTCTGTACATACTTAACTGTAATATACTCCTCGCCGTCTATATCTATAGAGAGTAGGTACATATCGCCCCAAAATACATCCCTTACATCATTTAGTTGCTTGTAAAGGATAATATCGCCACTCTTAAGCAATGGGTACATCGAATCTCCTACAACATATATCGCACCGTCACACTTAGGTAGATTAGGGATGTGTATATGGTTGATAGGTTCGATGTTCGCATCGTTGGCAAAGAGAGGAACAAGACCTGCAGTGCCCTCAATAGAGTATAAAGGTACGCTCTGTAGTGGTAGTGCCTTGTCTGTACGGTGGCTATATGCTGTCAAATTAGGCTCGGCGTTAAACATTTTACCCGTGCCGTTCTCTATCCATTCAGGGTTTGCATTAAAATCTTGAACAAGAATGTTCTTGTTGCGATTTGAGAGTCCTGCCTTGCCTGTCTCAATCATTGAGAGGGCAGCCTTGCCTATGCCAAGTCGCTGAGCTAATTGCTCTTGTGTTAAATTTAACTGCTTGCGCATAAGTCTTAGTCGTGCTCCTATAGTCTCCATATAAGAAAATATTATATTAAAAAATTGTATAAAACTCTTGACAAAACAAATATTTGAACATATATTTGCATCACAAAGTTAAGTGTTTTGTTTCAAATAAACAAACTTTTCTATACAATTTCTTAATATTTATACGATTATGTACGAAATTTCAGATGCGCTCTACCTGCGCATTGCGGAGCATTTGTCGGATGCTATAGGTAGAAAGGATTTCTTTTCGGGTTCTGTGCCCTTGGTGGATGGTAATGTTGAGTGTCGCCTATGCTGCACCCTTGTCGTCTCTCGTAGCAGGGTGTGTGTGGATGAGTATCCACGCATCACACGCCTAACGCCTGTATGGTGGGAGCTAAAGACAACAATTGAGGGGGAGGTTATTGATAACGACTTCTCGTTTGGAACGATGTTAACCTACTTTTATTAGCCTATGGAGAAGTTGAAGAGAGATAATTGTGCACCCTCGTTCATTGAGTTTGCCGAGAGAGTGTATCCATTTTTGGAGTTTACATCTTTCCATAAAACTTACTATGGCGTGTTGGAGGCCTATGCCGAGGGACGCATAAAGAAGTTGATTGTGTCGGTGCCACCACAGCATGGCAAGAGCGTTGGAGCGACAACTCTGCTCCCTGCGTATATGCTTGGTCTTGACCCGGATATGCGTATCGCTATTGCTTCATATTCAGGGACTTTAGCCTCTAAGTTCAATCGCCGAGTACAGCGTATTTTAGACTCTAAGGAGTATGCCGAGATGTTTCCAGATACGACGATTAAGCAGGGTACAAAACCTTTGGGTTATATCCGTACTTCGGATGAGGTTGAGATAGTGGGGTATAAGGGTGAGTTGATTAGTGTAGGTCGTGAGGGCTCGCTCACGGGAAATCGTGTCGATTGTTTTATTCTTGATGACCTCTATAAAGATGCTATGGAGGCGCAGTCGCCTGTGGTAAGAGAGAATTGCTGGGAGTGGTACACCTCGGTAGTGCGTACCCGCATGCACAATGCCTCGCGTGAGTTGATTGTCTTTACACGCTGGCATGAGGAGGATTTGATTGGTACGCTGTTGAGAAATGAGCCATGCAGGGAGCTTCGTTCAATGGCGGATATTGATGCCGCAGGTGCGGATGAGTGGCTGGTCTTGAATTTTGAGGCCTTGAAAAACTCGCCACCTACAGAACTCGACCCACGCAGAGATGGCGAAGCGTTATGGCCTGAGCAGCAGAGTGTTGAACTGTTGCAATCGAAGCGTAGGCTCGACCCCGTACGCTTTGAGGCGATGTATCAAGGTCACCCCTCATCCAAAGAGGGACTTCTCTACGGAGATAACTTCCGAGAGTATGAGTTTCTGCCTCGCGATATAGTCACTTCGGCCTGCTATACCGATACGGCAGATGCTGGAGATGATTATCTCTGCTCGGTGGCCTATTCTGTTGATACAGATGGTGTTATATATATCACTGATGTGGTATATTCGCGAGAGCCTATGGAGCATACCGAGCGCCTTGTTGCGGCGATGCTCACTGAGGCACGCACGCGCAAAGTCTATGTCGAGAGTAATAACGGCGGCAGGGGCTTCGCTCGTTCGTTGCAGAGGTTGTTGCCTAAGGTTAAGGTTGAGTGGTTTCATCAGAGCGGAAATAAGGAGGCTCGCATATTGTCGAACTCTGCAACGGTGTTACATAACATCCGTATGCCCAAGGATTGGCATTTGCGCTGGCCGGAGTTCTATGCGCATCTTACAACCTATCGCCGCCTATTTAGAGCCAATCGCCATGATGATGCTCCCGATGCCTTGACGGGAGTGGTTGAGCGCGAGGTTGTCGATAGCGTGGGAAGTCGTTGGCAGAAAGTGCGCTTTCTTTAGAAAGGATTTTTGCCATTGAGTGATAATTTCTTGTTCTATATTGCGTCAATATCGTTTTTTTTGTATATTTGCGGGCAATATATATACGCAGGTATATAGTTTGTAGATTTTTTGTACACTGCTGGTGCTGCGAAAAGTCTGTGTGTTAGGCAGATAGGTGGTGCTTTTGGTGTATGGGGTTTATTAACTACTAATACTTTTTGCTTAATGGTGAACTCAAATTACATTATCGAGATCACGAATATAACTAAGAACTTCCCTGATAAGGTTGTTCTCGATAATGTCAGTTTGTCTGTAAGGAAGGGTGAGTTCCTTACAATTCTTGGTCCTTCGGGATGTGGTAAAACTACGCTATTGCGTCTTTTGGCGGGTTTTAATTCAGCTTCATCGGGTGAGATTCTTATTGGTGGCGAGTCTATGACAGGCGTGCCTCCACACCTTCGTCCTGTGAATACCGTCTTCCAGCGCTATGCGCTCTTCCCAAACTACAATGTCTACGATAATATCGCTTTTGGTCTAAAGCTACAGAAGGTCGATAAGGCGGAGATTGAGAGCCGTGTGAAGCGTGCTTTGAAGATGGTGGGTATGACCGACTATGAGCATCGTGATGTGCAGTCACTCTCTGGTGGCCAGCAGCAGCGTGTGGCTATCGCTCGTGCTATTGTTAACCGTCCACAGGTGTTGCTTCTTGATGAGCCATTGGCGGCTCTTGACCTCAAGATGCGTAAAGATATGCAGATGGAGCTTAAGGAGATGCACCGCGACTTGGGTATCACCTTCGTCTATGTTACCCACGACCAGGAGGAGGCCTTGACGCTCTCGGATACTATCGTAGTTATGAACGAGGGTGTTATCCAGCAGATTGGCACGCCAACAGATATCTATAACGAGCCATGTAACGCCTTTGTTGCCGACTTCATCGGTGAGAGTAATATCCTCAATGCAACTATGGTGCGTGACCGCTTGGTGCGCTTCATGGATAAGGAGTTTGAGTGTATTGACGAGGGCTTTGGTGAGAATACTCCTGTGGATGTTGTTGTGCGTCCTGAGGATGTCTATATCATTCGCAATGCCGAGGCTGCGATGTTCCACGGTGTGGTGCGTTCATGTACCTTTAAGGGTGTTCACTATGAGATGTTCGTAGATACGCCTGATGGCTACGAGATTATGATTCAGGATTACAACGCCTTTGAGCCTGGTACCGAGGTGGGCATGATGATTAAGCCTGCCGATATCCATGTTATGCGTAAGGAGCGCACAGAGAACCATATCGAGGGTGTGATGATTGATGCTACACATGTTGAGATACTTGGTGAGCAGTTTGAGTGTGCTGCTCAGGAGGGTATCGATGCTGGTGCTAAGGTTGATGTAGCCTTTGACTTCTCGGCTGTGGAGCTTACTGACGATCCAGATGATGGTATCTCTTGGGGTACTATCCGCTTTATATTGTACAAGGGCGACCGTTACCACCTAACTGTCCGTACTGATGAGGGTGTGAATATCTATGTTGATACCCACGATGTATGGGAGGATTTGGATGAGGTAGGTATCAAGATTTCGCCTAAGGCGTTGCGCATATCAAAGCTTTAATGCGTAGGATAAGATGAAGAAATTGGTAAAATTTTTCTCTCGTAGGCGTAGCTGGAGTTTGCCGTATGTTATCTTTATGGCAATCTTTGTTGTGATGCCTTTGGTGTTGATTATGATCTACGCCTTCCAGTCTAAGGATGGTAGCTTCTCGATGGAGAACTTCCAGCGTTTCATCAATCAGCCTGAGGCGGCAAATACCTTTATCTACTCGATAGGTATTGCGCTGATAACAACCATTATATGCCTTGTATTGGGTTATCCTGCGGCATATATTTTGTCGCGTCTGCCTATCTCCACTGCGCGCCTTGTTGTGATGCTCTTTATCCTCCCGATGTGGATAAATGTGCTTGTTAGAACATTGGCTACGGTGGCCTTGTTCGACTTCTTGCGTCTGCCTTTGGGTGAGGGTGCTCTGATATTTGGTATGGTCTACAACTTCTTGCCATTTATGATTTACCCAATCTATAATGTGCTACAGAAGATGGATGGCTCACTTATCGAGGCTGCGGAGGATCTCGGTGCTACACCGCGTCAGGTCTTTACGCGAGTGGTTTTCCCACTATCGTCGCCAGGTATCGTGAGTGGTATCATGATGGTATTTATGCCAACTATCTCGACATTCGCTATCGCTGAGTTGCTCACTATGAACAATATCAAGCTCTTTGGTACAACCATTCAGGAGAATATCAACAATGGTATGTGGCACTATGGCGCAGCGTTGTCGCTCATTATGTTGATAATCATTGGTATAACCACGCTATTTACCGACTCGTCGGAGGATGGCGCTAACGAAGGACTTATCTAATGAAGAAGATATTATCATCGGGTTATCTTGTGCTATTGTTGGTGATGCTCTACGCCCCAATAGTTATCATTGCGGTATTCTCGTTCACCGAGTCTAAGGTGTTGGGTAACTGGACAGGCTTCTCTACGGAGTTGTACTCATCGTTGTTTACGGGAGGTGTTAACAACTCGTTGATTGACGCCATAAAGAATACCTTTATCATCGCCTTGGTGGCAGCGTCTGTCTCTACGGTGCTCGGTACTGTTGCGGCTATTGGTATCAATGACCTTCGATATAGAAAGCGTCGTGTTGTTAACTTTGTGAATAATATTCCAATCCTTAACCCAGATATCATCACAGGTATCTCGCTCTTTTTGCTCTTTATATCACTTGGTATCACTCAAGGTTATACAACAGTTATCCTTGCACATATAACCTTCTGTACTCCTTATGTTGTACTTAGTGTCTTGCCACGCCTTGCGCAGATGAATCCAAACATCTATGAGGCGGCGCTCGACCTTGGTGCGACACCTATGCAGGCTATCCGTCGCGTTATCATTCCAGAGATACGCCCAGGTATGATTTCGGGATTTATCCTTGCCTTTACCCTCTCGATTGATGACTTTGCCGTTACAATCTTTACGAATGGTACAAATGGCTTGGAGACCCTATCGACCTATATCTATGCCGATGCTCGTAAGGGTGGTCTAACACCAGAGCTTCGTGCTCTATCTACGATAATCCTTGTCGTGGTGTTGGTATTGTTGATTGTCGTTAACCTTCGCGCTCGTCGTCAAGCTAAGCAGGCGGAGCAGGCAACTTCATTTAATAAATAAACTATTAGCCAATGAAGAAAGTTCTATATACTATCCTTGCTGCGGCGTTTGCGCTTGTGTCGTGTAATACCGACGAGCAGCGTATGCAGATACTTAAGGTATATAATTGGGGCGACTATATTGACGAAGATCTACTTTCAGAGTTTGAGGAGTGGTACTTCGAGCATACAGGCGAGGAGGTGGAGATTATCTACCAGACCTTTGATATTAACGAGGTTATGCTTGCCAAGATTGAGAATGGTGAGGCTGACTTCGATGTGGTGTGCCCTTCGGAGTATATCATTGAGCGTATGCTACGCAATAATATGCTTCATCCTATTCTTACTCCAGAGTTTGTTGAGGAGATCAACTCACGCGATATCAACTACTTTGGTTGTGTATCACCATATATCAAGGAGCAGTTTGCGTTGTTGGAGTCTCCTGAGGGTATTGACCCTAACGACTACTCGGTAGGTTATATGTGGGGTACTACAGGTATCCTCTACAATAAGGGCTATGTTGCTGAGGAGGAGGCTTTATCATGGTCGTTGATGTTCGATAAGCGCTTGGAGGATAAGATATTTGTTAAGGATGCCTTCCGTGATGTGTACTCTCCAATTCTTATCTATGCTAAGACCTTGGAGGGTAGAGCTAATGGAACTTTGGCCGAGGATGAGTTCTTGAGCATTGATACAATTCGAGAGCTTATGTACGACTCGTCGGATGAGTCTATCGCCTTGGTTGAGGAGTACCTCAAGCGCATGAAGGAGCTTGTCGCTGGCTGGGAGGCTGACTTCGGTAAGGAGATGATGACGCAGGAGAAGGCGTGGATCAACCTTATGTGGAGTGGTGATGCCGTATGGGCTATCGACGAGGCTATGTCGGTAGATGTTGAGCTTGGCTATGCTGTCCCTAAGGAGGGTAGTGTGGTGTGGTTTGATGGTTGGGTTATCCCTAAGTACGCCCGTAACCTACGCGCTGCACGCTACTTTATCGACTATATGTGTATGCCAGATAATGCTATCCGCAATATGGATGCTACGGGCTATGTCAGCGTTGTAGCTACTGAGGAGGTATTTGATGCGTTGGAGGATTTATGCTATTGCGAGCAGCAGCTATGTGATCTTAGCTACCTCTTTGTGGATAGCGAGGGTAATCCTCTTGAGGGATCGGAGAGTGTCATGGCAGACCCTGTTTTGTACCCAGATAAGAGTGTTATTGGCCGCTGTGGTGTTATGCACGACTCGGGCGATAGAACAGACAAGATGCTTGAGATGTGGTCACGCGTCAAGGGTGATAACCTCTCTGTAGGTATGCTTGTGGGTATTATCCTATTCTTTAGCTTGTTGCTTGTGTGGGGCGTGTGGCGTAAGGTTGATGCTTATCGTAGTAAGCAGAAACTTAAGAAGCGTCGTCACCATAGCAAGAGCCGAGTTAAGTAACCTATTTCTATTAACAATCATAACAACTTAATTAAATGACAAGAAAGTTTACTCTACTTCTTGCCTCAATGCTTATTGCATTTACAGCGGAGGCTACTATGCCAATGATTGGCACAACAACCACTGACGAGCAGCCTGTAACTCTCGCTTCGGAGAGTGATGAGGATGATGGCTTCTGGACAGGAGCATCCTTTGATATCGCTTCAAACTATATATGGCGCGGTTTTGATCAGTCTTATCGTGGTGGTAATCGTAACATGTTCGACCCATCGCTTCAGGGTGGCGTGACCCTTGGTTATGGTAAGTTCTATGTAGATATTTGGGCTAACCATTCGCTTTTTAGTAAGTATAACGAGTTCGATATGTTCCTTGGTTATGAGGATGAGAATCTCACTGTAACTCTTTATGATGTACTTTGGGGTGTGTCGGGAGAGATGGAGACCATGAATCCATTTAATGGTAAGAATCATAGCCTCACAGCAACTATCGACTACACTCTATTTGAGCGTTTGCGCCTACATTGGGCAACGACATTCATCCATTCGGGCGATATTCTCCCTAATGGCAAGCAGGCATACTCATCATACTTCGAGGTTGCTTATACTCAGCCGGTACGAGATCTTTTTGATGTTGAGTTTACTGCAGGTGCAGCACCTTGGACTGGTGCTTTCTGGTTCCCATCACGCAAGGGTGATACATACGATTGGGAGAATCAGCCTCAGGGCTTCAATGTTACCAATCTAAATGTTATGCTTCATAAGGAGTTTGAGGTTGAGGGTGTAGCAGTGCCTGTTAAGATGGGCTATATCTATAACCCCACAACAAAGTTTAGCTTCGCACTTCTTCAGGTTGGTGTTAGTTTTTAAGGCCTGAGGTATAGAGTATATAGATGATGGTATCCAAAGTTGGGTACCATCATTTTGTTTTAGGGGTGGCCGTGCGGTTTGATGCTGCTACCATGCCAACACCAATGAATGTAATTATGGCAAATATTATTGTGTCGGGGTGGAGCTTATCAAGTCCCATTGCTACGGATAGTGCTATCGCAATGACGGGCTGAATGTATGCATAAATACTTGTAACTGATGGTGTAACGACTCTAAGTGAGTAATTAAGCAGTAGATTAGGTAGGTATGTGGGAACTATAAGGACAAAGAGTGTTGCAAAAAGTATTAGACCACTCATTGATGAAAGCTCTGTTGTAGCGATGTCGTGCGCTCCAAATGGTAGCATAACTATTGCTGATGTGCAGTATATCCAGCGTAACACTGTAGTGATGCGGTATTTACCTACCAATCGCCTAAACCATACCATGTAGGCGGCAGATACACATGCCGAGATGATGATTAGAATGTTTCCTAATGCGCTCGATTTTTCGTGTACTCCGCTGTTGCTCGCAATGATTATGGCTATTGTTCCTACCATGCCAAGTAGTAAGCCTACGCTTTTGGTGCGTGTTAGGTGTTCCATGCCCGCAGCTACGGAGAGTATGAGTACTAAGAGCGGTGTTGTCGTACTAATTATAGAACCGTCTATTGATGATGTAGATGCTAAGCCATACATCATGCATAATTTTCGTGCAAGACCCATAAGTATCGCCGCTCCAATAATCTTTAACCTGTCATTTGGCTCTAAGCGTTCAGCTCTCTCCCATAGTAGAGGGATAAGAGAAAAGATAGCTGCCACCACTAAAGATGCCGTTACCATAGCTATCGGGGATATGTACTTGCCCAAGATTAGCGAGTAGAATGGATAGTCACATGCCCAGATGATATTGCAAAATATCAGCGCAAGATTTGCAGATAGAGCCTTTGATGTTGCCATGATTGGGAAAATTTATATCCGTAATGCGACAAAATCTGTGCCGATAGCTATTATATGCGTTGTTTTTCGATGAATTGTCCGAAGTCTTGATTTTAAGTGAAAAATATAGTTTTCAGTATATACCTATATATATAGATAAGCACTATTTTGCTCTCAAAAAATCTCTTTCTTGTAAGTTGCTGATTATCAGGGATGCTTAAAATTATTTACAATTTTCATCAAAAAAAGTTTATAAAATATTTGGTTTGTAAGGAATGATGCATTATCTTTGCACTCGCTTTTCGCTCTTAAAGAAATTTGGAGTTGAGGGGCTAAGAAAATGGTTCTTTGATTTACTGGTAAAATAATTGAGAGAAAAGTGTAGTATTTATC
>JAFYRL010000067.1 GCA_017546975.1 Alistipes sp. | reverse complement strand
ATACCCGCTATACCCACTGCGTAGCAGTCGCTTGGAACAAGCGAAATACCAACTTTCAGGGTAGCACCCAATTTCTTGTCAGAAGGCTGCAGATACAACGCTCGGCAAAATTGGCTGCGATGGGCTGTACTTGGGCGTACTGCCCATTGCAGACATATTTTGTTAGCGGCAGTAGATGTCTGCCTTATCACAAGAAATTACTTGCGGATGGCAGCCACGCCTGGCAACTCCTTACCCTCCATATACTCCAACAACGCACCGCCGCCTGTTGAAACATAAGACACCTTATCAGCAAGGCCGAACTTGTTTACACAAGCTACTGAGTCACCACCACCGATAAGTGAGTAAGCACCATGCTTCTCTGTAGCCTCAGCGATAGCCTCAGCAACAGCGCGTGAGCCTGTAGAGAACTTGTTAATCTCGAATACGCCTACAGGGCCATTCCAAAGGATAGTCTTGCAACCAAGGATATGCTCGCGGAACTTAGCCTTACCACCTGTAGCGATATCAACACCCTCCCACTCATCTGGGATGTTGTTAGCTGGAGCCTCCTGAGTATTTGCGTTCTCAGAGAAGTCATCGCAGATAAGTGCATCTGGAGAGCGGAGAATCTGAATACCACGCTCCTCAGCCTTCTTAAGAATCTCAAGAGCTACAGGGAACATATCTGGCTCGCAGATAGACTTGCCCTCCTTACCGCCCTCAGCACCTGCAAAGGTGTAGGTCATACCACCACCGATGATGATAGAGTCAACCTTCTCCATAAGCTTCTCGATGATAGTAATCTTTGTAGATACCTTAGAGCCACCGATGATAGCGCAGAATGGACGCTCTGGGTTCTCCATAACACCGTCGATAGCCTTAAGCTCGTTCTCCATAACATAACCGAACATCTTATCCTGTGGGAAGTAGTCAGCGATGAGCGCTGTAGAGGCATGAGCACGATGTGCAGTACCGAAGGCGTCGTTGATATAGCAGTCAGCGTACGAAGCAAGGCGCTTTACGAACTCCTTCTGTGAAGCCTTAACAGCCTTCTTAGCCTCTGCCTTCTCCTCGTCAGTTGCATCCTCAGCCAAGCCGCGTGGCTTACCCTCCTCCTCAGCGTAGAAACGCAAGTTCTCAAGCAACATCACCTCACCTGGCTTAAGGTTTGCAGCCATCTCAGCCGCCTTCTCGCCCATGCAGTCACCAGCGAACATAACCTTAACACCAAGGCGCTCCTCGATAGCATAGATAATCTGCTCCAAAGAGTACTTTGCATCTGGATTCTTCTTAGGACGACCAAGGTGCGACATAAGGATTACTGAACCACCGCCAGCCAAAACCTTCTTAATAGTTGGGATTGCAGCACGGATACGAGTATCATCTGTCACCTTACCCTCAGCGTTGAGAGGTACATTGAAGTCTACGCGGATAATAGCACGCTTACCCTCAAAATTGTAGTTATCAATTGCAAACATAAAAAATCTTTAATTTATAAATTAAACTTTGGGCACAAAGTTAATAAAATAGTTAAAACCCACAAAAATATATCGGCATTAGTTGTGGTCATCCACAATCACCACGCCATACTCATTCTTGTTGGTGAGCTTTGCGCCATTATACTCGCCTGTGAGAGTGTGTAGGAAGGCTACGACAGCCTCAACATCTGCATCTGCAAGCTCAACATCGCACTGATAAAGCGCCATATCACGAACAGCCTCATCCATAGTAACACGAGTACCATCGTGGTAGTATGGCCATGTCAGTGCCACATTACGCAAGCCTGGAGTCTTGAAGCGGTGACGGTCACGCTCCTCCTTAGTCTCCTTATAACGGCCATTATCCTCCTCGGTAAGCTCCATGCCACGCTCTGCGAAGTAGTGACGGCGTAGACCCATAAGCTCATAGCTCTCACCACCAAGGTTTATGCCTGCATGACATGTAGCACAACCATGCTCCTTGAATAGCTCATAGCCACGAAGCTCCTCAGCAGTAAGGGCTGTATCATCACCCAACAACCACTTATCAAACTGAGAGTTAGGTGTTACAAGTGTGCGCTCAAACTCCTCGATAGCATTGGTAATATTAGCCTCAGTAAGGCCATCAGGATATACAGCATTGAAGGCATCAACAAAGAGTTTATCCTCCTGCAACTTAGCGATAATCTCATCGAAAGATGTAGATGCCATCTCCACAGGGTTGAGTGGAGGTCCTGCAGCCTGAGCAGCAAGGGTCATAGCTCGACCATCCCAGAACTGAACAAAATTATATACAGCATTATAAACCGTTGGCGCGTTAACACCACCCATGCGCTCCTCAACACCATGAGAGTACTGGTGGTTATCTACGCCACCTGTGTCAAGAGCATGGCATGATGCACAAGATACGGTATTATCCACCGATAAGCGTGTATCATGGAAGAGTTCAAAGCCGAGCTTCACCTTGCGCACATCAACCTCTGGCATTGCAACGATAGGGCGTACAGGCTCACCAGCACGCTCACCCTCCAAGCCATCGTTATAGTATGCTACGCGGAAGTCACGCGCCCACTCAGCAATGATAGAGGCCTTGGCATCTGTCATCTGACTACCCCAATGTACAAGGTAGTACTTTGCCATAGGCATGCGCTTATCAAGCGCTACCTTCTCAACCTTTGCCACATCAATAACATGTGGCTCAGCGCCTGTCATAAGCGCCTCCATCAAAGGGGCAATATCAAAAGCACGATAGCCATCTGCAGCATCCTGCTTTACGAGCTTACCCGCAACAGGGAGGTTCGCATAGAATGGTAACTCTGGGTTAGCCGTATGGCAGCTTATACATCCGCCACCCTCCAAAATCGCTGTTACACGAGCATCGAGAGTCAACTCCTCATTAGGTGTAGAGCTTGACAACACTACTCGATAGATGACAAAGAGCACCACAACAAGGGCCAAAGCCACAATTAGCAGATTTCTTAATAATCTCTTCATAAGAATTTGTTTTATTGGTTATATGTATGTATGCTTGTTTCGGCAGATGGAAGATAGTTAACGCCATACCAGCACATCTGCAACGCCACGAAGGCCAAAAGAAGGGTTATGTAAAATAGTCTGCGTGACTTATGCGCCATAACACTCGGTGCAAGGTGCATGGCAACAAGGTACAAACTCCATGTCACCGCAGCCCACGACTCCTTAGCATCCCAGCTCCAATATGCTCCCCACGCATCCTTAGCCCATAGTGCACCTGTAAGCATACCAATGCTGAGGAATGCCATACCTGCATAAATAAGTCGCTCAATAGCTTGATCTACATCACTCTTTGGGCGCACCATAGCCACAATGGTAAGGAGCGTTGCACAGCCAAAAAGCGAGTAGGAGAACATATATACCGATACATGAGGTACAAACCAAAAGCTCTGCAACGCTGGCATAAGGGTCTGGTCGTGTATCTCAGGCTTAAGGATATTTATAAGCATGAACACCGTGGCAAGCACCGTCGAGAAGAGCATAATCCAGCGGTAACGCCAACGGCCATAGGTGAATAGTCCCGCAAGTAGCAGGAAGAAGGAGTACCACAAGCGCGTCTCTCCCATAGTGCGCAATGGCGGGCGTTCAAGAGTCATCCACAGCCCAACAATAAATAGCGCCATGGTAGCTATAGCCAACCCCATAGAGAGCATCGCCACACCGCTACGCTCCTTGCTACGCAGAGATATAATCGCGCCTAACAACGAGAGTAGCACCACGACAATAGCTACATAAGGAAATATGTTCCAACCAACAATAATCATTTGCACTTATTATTTTCTCTTTGTGGACCACGCAAAAAGAGCAACAGACCACCGAGAATTAACATCACTATACCCGCCATTGAGAGCCACTGCCATGGCTCATCTACAATCTCAATAATGGCGTAGCTACCCTCCGAAGACTCCTTCACCGAGGCAAGGTATATCTTTTGGCTCAGCGTACGGTTATAAGGGTGGTTAACACGCAACACAACGCTCTCGTTAGCAACCCTTACCCTCGCCTCATAGTTCGTTGCAACACCCTGCTCATTACGCTCCACGATAAGCTCCTCCATACATATCTCGTATGGCATGATATGCAATGTACCCTGCATGGTGTAAGCCTCATTTGTAGGAGTGCTATCTACTGCCAAGCGCAACTGTTCCCTATCTGGCGCACCCCAGAAACCTGCACCAAGGGCAAGCCATAGACCCACATGTGTGAGGATAAAACGCACGCGCACACGACCATTAACCCTCCAGCCACGAAGAATCACAAAGGCCAAGTGTGTCAACACAAAGAGTATCGTCACAATTACACACCACGATGTAGTCGCAGGATAGCGTTGCAAGCCAAGCACTACACCCACAACAGCCATAAGAGACAAAGCAAGCCATGTTGCACCATGCGAGAGCATAAGCTTAGCAAAGCGCGACTCCTTACGGTTGCGATAGCTACACACTATAATTGTGAACCACAATGCGATAACAAGAATATTTAGCGGGAAACAAAAAATCTGATATGGAAAATTACCTACTGTAATATCCAAAATAAGCGCGATAAGCGCCACTGCGAATATGCCTATCAAACCAATCCCCATTACAAATAGAAGATAATCCGCACAAATATAACAAAAATAGTTATATACAACATTATCGTGGCGAAATAATTTTATTGTTGTATAAAAAAAACGCGGACATGGGGTCCAATGGGTTCTGATGAGTTCTAATGGGTAAAACACTATCAACAAAAAATCATCAGAACCCATAAAACTCATAAGAACTCATCAATAACTTCCTAAATTAGCGCGAGGCCCAATTCCCCGTTAGAAGGGATCAGATTTGGCCTTGATAAAGAAATTGCCCCAGATGGGACATACTTGGCGTATTTCCCATTTGGGGCAATGATTGAGAGGTCGAAGATGACCCCTTATCACAAGAAATTACAAGTTAAGCTTCGCACGAATCTCAGCTGGAATAGCATCCTTGTGAACGATGATGTTCATTGTCTTGTAACGAACGAATGCCTTTGAAGCATACCAGATACCCTTATAAGTACCAGCCTCACCCCATGAGTTCTTAACCATGTAGTACTCAGTACCCTTCTGATCCTTAGCGATACCGTAGATAAGCATACCGTGGTCATCTGTTGTCTCGCGGTTGTCATAAGCACGCTGACGCTCCTCCTGTGATACCCACTTCTGTGCAACAGCCATAGGCTTGCTCTTACGCTCTGCCTCGGTCATCTTAAGCCACTTAGCCATATCTGAACCATCAAGCTCAGCTGAAGCCTTATCTACATCTGGAAGGATTGCAGTACCCTCGCGTGTGAAGCCGTCCTCGCTAACATCGCTACCCCAAGCTACAGTGTAGCCATTCATGATAGCGTTGTCGAATACCTCCATAAGCTCATCGATAGGGAGGTTGTAAGAGTGAGCCCAACGCCAGTTGTCAGGAATCTCAAGAGCAAAAGTTGAATAGAATGGGTGGTGTGTGTAAGATGTCAATGACACATAGTCGCTTGCGTTCAAACCCATAGACTCGTAGAATGACTTTGGAGTGTACTCAACGCCCTCGTAAGTGAACTTCTCAGGACGAACACCAAGGTAGATATCGTGGATAGCCTCGATAGCCTTCTTCCACAACATCTCACCATCAGGGCTTACCTGCAAGCTACGAAGCTTACCCTTAGCGATAGCAGCAACTACAGCGTCGCTAACTGCTGTAAGCTCATTGTGGTTGCTAAGCTCCATACCGTACATTACACCTGGACGCATTTCAGCCTCTGGAACAAGACCGAAAGCCTCCATACCGTAGATAACATCATAGAATGAGCCACCCTGTGCGAAAGATACATCACCGTGTGTGCGAACAGCCTTATCAGCACGGTCAAGGTAAGTGTTGTGTACGAGGAACATCTCAGAGAAGTCGTACTCACCCTTGCCCATACGCAAAAGCTCTGACTCGATGAATGCCAATGATGAGTAGCACCAGCAAGTACCTGCTCTATTCTGATTCTTAATGCTTGTAATAGGGTTCTCCTTTACTACTGTAAACTGAATACCCTCTGGCTGATCTGCCTGCTTCTTAGGCTTAGCCTCAGCAGCCATTGCACCAGTCGCCAACATAAGACCGAGTGCCAATACAAAAAATTTCTTCATAGTTAAATGATTTTAGGTTTATATGTTCTTAAATAGGTTACTTCTTAGATCGAGCAATAATACGCTGACACTCTGTGTAGGTCAATGCCTCGATTTTCGAGCCCTTAGGCAAGCGGTAGTTCTTACCATTAAAGGCGATATATGGACCATAGACACCACTCTTAATCACCATATTAGCATCTTCGGCAAAGGTGCGTAGTGGCTCGGCCTGCACACGCTGCTTCTCGGCGCTCTCACGGAGCAACTCCTCGGCACGCTCACGGGTGATAGTATATGGATCATCACTCTTTGCAAGTGACGCGAAGGTCTTGCCATGGCGAACATAAGGTCCAAACTTACCGACACCAACCATCAAGGCCTCGCCATCCAACTCACCAAGGTTTCGAGGCAAGGCAAACAACTCCAACGCCTCCTCAAGAGTGATAGACTCGATAAGCTGTCCCTTCTTGAGGGATGCAAACTGACCCTTCTCACCTTCTGCACTCTCCAACTCAACCATAGGACCATAACGACCAATACGAGCCTTAACCGTAAGACCTGTCTTTGGGTCGATACCCAAGACACGCGCAGGCTGTGTGCTACGGTCACTCTGTGTGCCTATAGCGCTGTTAACAAGCACATGGAATGGATCATAGAAACCACGAATCATATCAATCCATGTAATCTCACCCTCAGCAACACGGTCAAACTCCTTCTCCACATTTGCAGTGAAGTGGTAATCCATGATTGATGAGAACTGTGTCTCAAGGTAGTCGTTAACGACCATACCTATATCTGTTGGAGCAAGACGATTCTTCTCCTTACCATAGCTCTCGGTAACGAGCTTCTCAGCAATCTTATCCTGCGAAAGGGTCATCTGCAATACCTGACGCTTCTGACCATCCTTGCTCTGCTTAACTACATAACCACGGTTGATGATTGTGGTGATAGTAGGTGCATAGGTTGATGGACGGCCAATACCAAGCTCCTCGAGGCGCTTAACGAGAGTTGCCTCATTAAATCGTGATGGCGCAACGCTATAGCGCTCCGACGCTGTCATGGTAGAGTACTGAACGCTATCGCCGACACTCATCTTTGGCAAGATACCGCCCTCGCCATCCTGCTGTGCATCATCATCTACGCTCTCTGAGTAGAGGCGCATAAAGCCGTCAAAGCGTACAACCTCACCCTGAGCCACAAACTGCTCCTTACGGTGACCAAGGTCGATGATAATCTGTGTTCTATCCAACTCTGCAGGCACCATCTGTGATGCTACGGTACGCTTCCAAATAAGATCGTAGAGGCGCTTCTCGGCAGCAGTACCCTCAATCTCATGACGCTCGATATATGATGGACGGATAGCCTCGTGAGCCTCCTGAGCACCCTTAGTCTTTGTTTTGAAGTTATGTGGATATGAGTACTTTGCACCAAAGAGGCGGGTAATCTCATTCTTACACTGCGTGATAGACATCTCCGAAAGGTTCACAGAGTCGGTACGCATATAGGTGATAAGACCCTGCTCATAGAGCTTCTGCGCTACGGACATCGTCTGTGACACACTCATACCAAGTTTACGGCTCGCCTCCTGCTGGAGTGTCGAGGTAGTGAATGGTGGCGCTGAATAACGCTGCACAGGCTTCTCCTCTGCCTTAGAGACGGTGAACTGCTCACCTACACAACTCTGTAGGAACTGCTCAGCCTCTGCCTTAGTTGCAAAACCCTGCGATAGGGTCGCCTTGAAGAGAGTTTTTGAGGCGTCATCTGCAAGGTGGAACTGACCGACAACACGGAACTGTGCCACCGACTTATGGTTGATAATCTCGCGCTCACGCTCAACGATAAGGCGCACAGCAACGCTCTGTACACGACCTGCTGAGAGTGCTGGACGAACCTTCTTCCAAAGTATTGGTGAGAGCTCGAAGCCAACCAAGCGATCCAAAACACGGCGTGCCTGCTGAGCATTCACCAAGTTAAGATCAATCGTACGAGGGTTCTCGATAGCCGAGAGTATCGCACGCTGGGTAATCTCATGGAATACAATACGCTTGGTATTATCAATAGGCAAATCCAAAACCTTAGCAAGATGCCATGCAATAGCCTCTCCCTCGCGGTCCTCATCGGATGCCAACCACACGGTCTTTGCCGAGCGAGAGAGACGAGCAAGCTCATCTACAACCTTACGCTTATCCTCAGGAATCTCGTAGATAGGCTCAAACTCATTATCTATATTTATACCAAGTCCCTTTTTCGCCAAGTCTCGAATATGTCCAAAGCTCGACTTAACCATAAAGTCCTTACCGAGAAACTTCTCGATAGTCTTAGCCTTGGCAGGGGACTCTACAATAACCAAATTTTCTTGCATCACACAATCCTTTCTTTATACATAGGCGTCACCAAAACGCCGATATATGATATCCTAATTTACAATAGTGTAGGTAAGCTCCAACTTGATAGGAGCATCACCACTCATGCCATATATAGCCTGGCGCTTCATCGTATACAACGACGCTGCCTCAGGGGCTACATAGAAGCGACGACGATGAACATACTCACCCTCACTCTCACCTGCCGCAAACTTCGACAAGTCAACCTTACCACTCTCATCGGCACAGCTTGCTGCTGTAAGCATCAACGCCTGGATATAGTTCGAGATATCCATCTTATAGCATGCCAACGAACGATTTAGATAACCACCATAGCTAAGCTGTACAGAGGAGCTCTCTGCAGAGTACTGGTAGTCGGCAATTGCCGTGCGACTGCTATAGTCAATGTACATACCCATGCGCGTCATTGCTGCATCCATCATAGGTGTGAGCGTAGCGACAGGAAGGTTGTTATAGTCGTAGAGTGAGTTCTCCAAATATATCGACATAACAGCCTGATTTACAGATACTGTAGCATCGTCATCTGTAGAAGTGATGATATCTGACAACGACTGGATAAACTCATCAGTAAACATCACCTCGGTAACTACACCACCCATTCCGTCAACATAGCAAACATCTACATCCTTGTCAAACACCACCTCCGAGTTTTCGAAGTTATGGCTAACAGAGTTGATAGAGACATTTCCTGCGCTAATACCATATTGCGCCTTATCCAAGTAGAAGTTATAGACCATCAATGTGGTATCGCGGATAATCTGAGGATCCTCCTCATATCTGCTTCGCGCAAAGAGCAAAAGAGCTGAGTTCTCCAAGTCGGCAGCAAACATCGCTCCCTCCATATCATCAGCAGGCTCGATATATAGGCCCTTTATTCTCTCGATAAACTTATCCTCATTGCCCTCAACATAGATCTCATCGTGGTCAAGAGCAAGACTATCTTTATGTAGGGTGTTGCCCTCCTCATCCGTGATAAGCATCAAGCGCGACACATACTCTGCCGTAGCAGGTGTCTCCTTCAACCTTACACCTACGCCATCTGTATTAACACCTACATAGACACCATTATCATGGTCTGGGAAGTCGAAGGTGAAGATAGGCTCACTGCCGATATATGGTTTAGGGTCGAAGTTTATGTAGAAGGTTGAATCTGTCGACAAGGTAAGATAGTCGTTTGAGATAACCTCATACACATTGAAGCGATGTCTTTTCGTTGTATCACCATGACAATCAGTTATATACAACGACAACATCATAGAGTCGTAGATTGGACGGAAGCCCCAGCCACGATCCTCTGTTAGCGGCGTACTAAAGACCATCTGCGACATGAAGCCCGCCTTGCGGCTACCGAAGGTGTCGCTATGCTCATGGCCAAAGTAGCCCTTCTCGATATTTGATGAGCGCAGAGAGTCACTCTTATACTGACGGGTAGTGACCAACGAGCACGCCACAACATCATCACCTTCGTGGCGCTCTCCCATGGTATAGACACGGCGTCTTAGCTCCATGTTTTGGTTCGAGGGGATAAACTCCTCACCCATAGCATAGTCAACATCGGTTGTGCACGACACAACCATCATGATTGCACCGAGCAACAACGCTATATTAAAGACTCTCTTACAACTCCTCATAGAATTTCTTGTAGTTATCGAAGTACTCCTTCTCATCACAATCCTGATACTCCAAGACCTTAGTACCGCGGCTCTTAGCATACTCCAAGACCTCCTGAGAGGCGTTTGGAGAGGTCGCAATAATACCATCGGCATACTCTATAACGAAGCGATAGAGATTTTCGTATGAAGGCTCCTCCAAAACTTTCATTGCGCTATCCATGATACCCTCATCCTCGAGCTTGCGCTTGAACTCCTCATTAAGAAGACCCTCAAACTTATCATCTGCGAGCGAAAGGACAATCTTCAAATCACGGAACAACGGATCATCATAGAACACCTTCTTGAGGTACATAGGCACGATTGCCGAGAACCAGCCATGGCAGTGTACAATCGTTGGCGACCAGCGTAGCTTCTTAACGGTCTCCAAGACACCGCGAGCAAAGAAGATAGCTCTATCGTCGTTATCCTCGAAGAAGTTACCCTCCTCATCGTGCAACACTGCACGGCGAGCAAAGTAGTCGTCGTTATCGATAAAGTATATCTGCATACGCGCAGCAGGGATAGTAGCTACCTTGATGATAAGCTGGTGGTCGTTATCATTGATGATGATATTCATACCAGAGAGGCGGATAACCTCATGTAGCTGGTTTCTACGCTCATTGATACAGCCATAACGAGGCATGAAAGTACGCACCTCAATGCCACGCTCCTGCATCTGGCGCGCCATATCAAGGCTTAGCTTTGCAAAGGGATTCTCCGGAAGGTATGGAGAGATCTCCTGGCATACATATAGTATCTTATTAGCTCCCATAATAATCTATGACTTAGGCTCTTATTATAGTATCAACATTGCATCACCATAGGTACCGAAGCGGTAACCCTCCTTAGCAGCCAACTCATAAGCATCCATAACAAATTCGTAGCCACCGAAGGCTGCAACCATCATAAGCTGTGTTGAGTATGGTAGGTGGAAGTTAGAGACAAAGGCGTCTGCTGAACTGAAGGTATATGGTGGGAAGATAAACTTGTTAGTCCAACCCTCCTGAGGCTTGATGATACCACCCACAGATGCTGCGGTCTCCATAGCACGCATAACTGTAGTACCGATAGCCACAATCTTATGACCACCGCGGCGCGCTGTATTGATAAGATCGGCACACTCGTCAGTGATGAAGAACTGCTCCGAGTCCATCTTATGCTTCGAGAGATCCTCAACATCCACTGTGCGGAAGTTGCCCAAACCTACATGCAAAGTAAGGAAAGCACGGTCGATACCTCTAATCTCCATGCGCTTCATAAGGTGCTTAGAGAAGTGTAGACCTGCAGTAGGCGCTGCTACAGCACCCTCCTTATCGGCGTAGATAGTCTGATACCACTCCTCATCCTCTGGCTCAACCTTCTCACGCACCCAGCGTGGTAGTGGTGTCTCGCCAAGGTTATACAACGCCTGCTTGAACTCCTCATACGAGCCATCGAACAAGAAGCGTAGAGTACGGCCGCGTGAGGTGGTGTTGTCGATAACCTCAGCACCCATAAGCTCATCATTGCCGAAGTAGAGCTTATTACCGATACGAATCTTACGCGCAGGGTCTACCAAGACATCCCACAAGCGCAACTCGCGGTTAAGCTCACGAAGAAGGAAAATCTCAATATCGGCACCTGTCTTCTCCTTACAGCCCTGCAAACGCGCTGGGAAGACCTTAGTGTCGTTGAAGACAAACATATCCTTCTCATCGAAGTACTCAATAATATCCTTGAAAGTGCGGTGCTCAATCTCACCTGTTGCACGGTGTAGCACCATAAGACGGGCATCATCACGATTTACGGTAGGATACTTAGCAATCATATCCTCCGTAAACTCATAGCCATACTGCGATAACTTCATAGTTTTTTCAAAAAAACAGTGTAACAATCAAACTCTATACGCAAAAAACACTATTTTGTTTCACACTCACGCAACTTTTCCATAAAATTGTCGAGAGTATGGGCATTTTCCACCAAGAAACCACCACTGCGTGTGCGACGCAATGAGCTGAGGTAGGCACCACTCTGCAACGCCTCACCTATCTCAAAGGCAAGCGAACGGATATATGTTCCCTTACTGCACTCAACTCTAATCTTGATACGCTTCTGGTCATACTCCAAGAGCTCCATGGCGTAGATGTTGATAAGAGCCTTCTTTAGCTCGACCTCCTCGCCAGCACGCGCAAACTCATAGGCACGAACACCCTGCACCTTCTTTGCTGAGTACAACGGTGGCAACTGTTCGCGCTCTCCCGTTAACGACTGCAAGGCTGCCTCAACCATCTCGCGGGTGATATGCTCCGTAGGATAGGTAGCATCAACCTCATGCTCCATATCTCCCGAAGGCGTGGTAGCACCAAGCTCCAATACGGCAACATACTCCTTAGTCTCTGCCTGAAGCTTATCCACCTGCTTAGTAGCGCGACCTATGCACACGAGCAAGATGCCCGTAGCCAGAGGGTCAAGCGTACCTGCATGGCCAATCTTAATCTTTGGGTAGCCACACTTACGCAGCTGAAACTTTATCTTTCTAACAACATCCGCCGATGTCCACTCATAGGGCTTATCAATAACTGCCACATAGCCCTCTGGGAAGTCAACACCCTTTAATGTAAATTCTGTCATACCTATATTATAATTAGAACTGAAAGGTAAAAACTGATAACTGAAAAGTTAGGAGCGCTTCGCGCGAGATTTATAAATATGCGTCGCAGACACCATACTTTTCAGTTTTCACCTTTCAGTTTTCAGTTAAAAATATGTTATTATCGCCACTACGCCAACAACCGCGCAGTAGAGAGCAAACCATATAAGCTTACCGCGCTTAACGATGTTTATCATATACTTACACGCCAAGCAACCCACGACAAATGCCGAGAGGAAGCCCGCAACAAGCGAGGCGGTATCTACACCCGCAATAGCAAAGCCTCCATCTACAATATCCAGGAGCGCCTGACCCATAATAGGTGCGAGGACCATCAAAAATGAGAAGGTCGCCACCGCAGACTTCTTATTGCCAAGCAAGATACCCGTGGCGATTGTCGTACCTGAGCGTGAGAGTCCAGGCATCGCCGCGATACCCTGACCTACACCGATAATAAAGGCATCCCTATAGGATATTGTCTCCTTCACTCGTGGGCGGGCATAGTAGGCAAACGATAGCAATGCCGCAGTAAAGAGCAGCATGCCGCCAACAACGAGCATAACATACTCCGATGAGAGCAGCGCATCGATATAATCCTTAAGGCAGAAGCCCACAACACCGATAGGTATCATCGAGATAACGAGTTTCAAGAAGTAGCTCTTCTCCTCGTTCATGCCGCGCGAGAAGATACCCTTAATAAGCCACCATACCTCGCTCCAGAGCACCACGACGGTGCTAAGTACCGTGGCAGCGTGGAGGACAATATCAAAGGTGAGGTTCTCCTCAAGCTCTACACCGAGCAGCGCCTTGGCCAACTGCAGGTGTCCGCTACTCGACACTGGGAGGAACTCCGTGAGTCCCTGCACAGCGCCCAAGATTATAGACTCGAATATCTCCATAGTTACTCCTTACTCTTAAGGGATGTTCTATAAATTAGTAAATTAAGTTTAACAATAGGTAGTTTTATTTTATATTTCGGTCGCTTCTGTGTCTATTTCGGCATCTTTCTCATCTTTCCTCGGTTGCTATGCTCGCATAGCGCCCTCGAAAGAGATAAAAAATCTGTTCGAAATATCCAACAAAATCAACTCGACCTAATTTATAGAACCTCCCTTAAAACGCTTCATGATACCTACGCCCACAACGACAAAGCCTGCAACGACAACGATAGGCGCGAGGGTGATACGGCGGAACGAGAATATCGTATCATCAAATGCAGTGACGCTATGCTCGCCACCTCCCGACATAAGCACAAAGCCAAGGAAGATAACCAACATACCCACCAAGATGGTGATGTAGTTCTTCATAGTAAAGGGCATCTGCTCCTCGTTAACACTCTTATTCATACTAATATAGATGTATTTTATTTGAACGCATATTTACAAACTTATTCACAGCAAAGGCACTAAAGAGCACTGTGATAACCACACCCAGCGCCACGACCGTAGATATGATGATACCAACAGTGCTATGGCCAAGCATCTCGACACCATTTATCGTGTAGCTCTCAGCACCATAGACCACACCCACGAGCATCGCCGCAGCAAGAAGACCCGCAACAAGGCCCTGACGCAATGCTGTGCCGAGGAAGGGACGCATGATATACCACTTCGTAGCGCCCACAAGCTTCATGGTGTTGATAAGGTAGCGCTTCGAGTAGACAACAAGGCGGATAGTGTTGCTAAGGAGCAAGAGCGAGATAAAGAGCAAGACCGCCATAAAGATGAGCAGTGCGATGCTCACATCCGATATTGTCTTATGCATACTCTCGACAACCTCCACAGGTGGCACAGAGATATACTCTACACCCGCCATCGAGCGAAGTATATCCACAACCATCTCGACACCCTCGCGTGTAGAGTAGTCGGTATGTATCGTAACCTCGTAGCTATCCATAAGTGGGTTTTCGCCCAGGAGCAGGTCGAGGTCTATCTCGAACTGAGAGCGAAAGGCCTCATCCGCAATCTTTGCCTCCTTGCTGAGGTACTCATACCCTGCGCAGACACTCTTATCGCCGAGCATCGTCTCCAGCGCCCTGCGGCTATCCTCGCTAATATCGTTTGCCACCTCCACAGAGACGACAACACTCTCCCTAAGCCTCTGTGCGGCAGAGAGCGCCGAGAGGGTGACATACGACACCGCACCCAACATAAACAACACCAAGCTAACGCTTATGGTTGAAATTATGTACGAACGCATAACCTTGCGTCTTATTCTTCTATCTTTTGCCATATACAAACTGTAACTTTTGGGGGATGAGTTTTTATGGGTTCTGATAATTTTTCATTGTCCGCGCTTACCCATTATACACATTTTACCCACTCGTACCCATATTACTCACCGACTGCGCCCGCATCAACGCCCATTACTAATTTTATCCTTAATCATCATTATTGCTCGTACCACAAAGAGCAGTACCACGATGCTGCATATCAACATCAGCGCACTCATAACGCCCCAGCGTGGCGCACGGAAGCTCCACTCTATGGTATGCTTACCCGCAGGAAGCTCCATACCGCGAAGGATATAATCCGTGGCATAGTACTCCATAGGCGTGCCGTCCACCGTAACACTCCAGCCCTCAGGGAAGTATATCTCCGAGAATACCGCAAATGCCGTAGCAGGGGCTGTGTACTCATACTTAAGGCGGTTAGGGGCATACTCTACCAAGGCGATCTCGCCACTTGCATCGTAGCTACCAGCCAAGGCCTCGCCACCCTCAACAACGGCGCACTCATCCAAGAGCTCATAGCCGAGCATATCCAACGCCTCACGAGGCGAAGTCGTCTTGCTTACCTCCGAGACAAACCATGCAGCGCCAAAGGGCTCAACACCCGTAAGCGCCTCTATAGGGTAGGCAACGCCGTCATAGATAGTGTAGCGCGTATTGAGCATCGCCAAGACCTCGCCATCCATACGGCGGAGGTAGCGCTCGATAACATCCTGATAGCGGCCAAGCTTAGCACCATGGTAGCCACCCACAGAGCGGTGGAAGTATGATGCACGCGCACTGTTAAATGGGTCACCACTGAGGTCTAAAACCCTAAAGCCGAGAGTATTATCCTCCAAGACATCCTTATCGGCCTGGGTAGCGACATGCTCCGTAGGCTTATTCTCGCTCCACTTATCATCGTAGATATATCGTTTTGCCACACCAGCCAGGTCCCAAGTAACTAACACTCCCAACGCCACAGCCACAGCCGTGCCATACCACGCCTTATTCTCACGCTTATAGGCGTAGAGGAGCATAATCAAAGCAGCCATACTCACAAATAGTATCGTACGCCACGCATCAGCCATAAGGGCGGCATGACGACCCTCGTATGCGGCACTGCGTAGCTGCTCAACCCAGAGGCCACTTCCAAAGCGGTCGTATATATCCGAGAGGCCATACTTCGCGGTAAGCATCATCGCCACAACAGCCACGACAACAACGCCATAGGCAACAAATATACGGTGCGTCAACGCCTTAGTGGTAAGCTCGCTTCTAAGAAGTCGGTAGATAGCCATTGCAGCAAGCAACGGCACACTCCACTCCACGATAACAAGTGCCATAGACACCGTTCTAAAGCTCTTATAGGCAGGGAGATAGTCAAACAACAGCTCATACACACCTATAACATTTGCACCCCATGCCATGACTACAGCCACAAGGCTTATTATCACTATCCACGCCGTTGTGCGCCAGCTATAGAGCAGCAAGGCGAGAATGGCAAGGAGTATCGCCACAGCACCGAGGTATGTAGGACCTGCGGTATAGGGCTGTGTACCCCAATAGTTCGAGGCGTAGTCCCATGCCTGCTCAGCATAAGCACGGTAGAGGCTCTCAATATCTCGGCTTAGGGCCTCATCCCCAGCCTCCATAGCGGCTATAACATCATCCTCCGTAACATCGTATCCCTCGCTACGCAGCTCATCCACAAGGTCCAATATTGCCAAGTTGAAGATTTTACCATCGACACTACGGCGCTGTAGAAGCTCCACAACAGCCTCGTTGACATCGCCCGACCAGCTACCCATATAGTTGGGAACGAGCATATTACAACTCTCAGCAACGCCATAGCTCCATGCCGTATTATAGGCTATCTTCTCCTCGCGTGCCTGAGCCTTATCCACCACCTCACTCACACCACGCGTTGTATGCTTCTGGTGCTCCATGGTGTACCATAGCGGCGCTATATTGGAGCCAAAGGCCACCACGGCAGCAACTGCCAATATCGCCGTACGACGGAGCATATCACGCATAGCGCCACCACGCCAAGCCTCGATAAGCTGTGCCACCCACAACGCAAGGCATACCAAGAGGAAGTAGTAGGTTATCTGCGGATGGTTAGCGCCCAGCTCCAACGAGCCAAAGAGGGCTGCGAGGGCCGTGCCGAGCCATAGGTTACGCTTCAGTGCGCACCACACAGCGCCCACCAATGGCGGAGCGTAGACCAATGCCCACATCTTTGTTATGTGTCCCGCGTCAATGATAAGGAAGAAGTAGGTAGAGAGACCATACGCCAAGCCCGCAATAATGCCTATCCAAGGGTTTATGCCCATGAGCACCACAGCGACCATCATCATGAACATCGCCATAAAGGTCATGTTCATAGGACCACCAATAAGGCTTACGATGCTACTTGCACCACGCTTAACAATCTGCGTAGGGTACTCCACATCTATGAGGTATGCTGGCATACCGCCAAACATATTACCTGTCCACTGAGGATCCTCTCCCTCGGCCTCGCGGTGCTCCTTGATATCCTGAGCCATACCTGCATACTGCGCTATATCGCCCTGCGCCAAGGAGTTACCCTCGAACTGCGGAGCATAGAAGATGCTCGACACCCCAAAGAATAGCACCACAGCAACCACCCACGGCGTAAACCTTGACGCCATAATGGCCTCTATCTTCTTTGTGATTGAATCACCCATAAACTACTCTCTCTTTATATATAAGTACATAATTGTGCAAAGATAGGAAAAAAAAGTGAAAGGTGAAAGGTGAAAAGTGAACTTTGCGATTAAGGTGAGAGCAAAACAAGATTTTTTTTGTTTTGCCGAGCCGTAGCAAAGTAGAGGCATTACGAAGTTTTGCCTCAAAAGTGTGGTGCGCTT
>JAFYRL010000066.1 GCA_017546975.1 Alistipes sp. | reverse complement strand
GCTTCTTGATGAAGGCTGTCAATGACTCCTCGTTCAACAACGCCTTAGTCTGCTGGTAGAGGAAGGTCTTATTTGCTGAGCCACCACCCTTAGTGATGAACAAGAACTCATACTCCATGCCTGGGTGACCAGCGTAGATATCAATCTGCGCTGGGAGGTTAGTTGCAGAGTTCTTCTCCTCAGTCATTGTAAATGGCACAACCTGAGAGTAGCGTAGGTTACGCTCCTTGTAGGTCTCATAAACACCGCGTGAGATACACTCAGCATCATTAGCACCTGTGTATACATCCTCGCCCTTATGACCGATACAGATTGCAGTACCTGTATCCTGGCAAGTTGGAAGCTCACCCTCAGCAGCTACACACTGGTTCATAAGCATGGTGTATGCCACGAACTTGTCATTATCTGTAGCCTCTGGGTCAGCAAGAATATTAGATAGCTTCTGAAGGTGTGAAGCGCGCAAATAGAATGATACATCGCTATATGCCTCCTTAGCCAATAGCTCAAGGCCCTTAGGGTCAACCTTCAAAATCTTACGACCGTCACACTCAACGACCTTAACATAATCCTTCGTAAGAAGGCGATACTCAGTCTTATCCTCCTGAATTGGATAAGGCTCCTGATAGATAAACTCAGCCATAGTTTTAATCTTTTAATATTTTTGGATTTATAAGTTCTTAATAAAGTCTATGATGCCGAAGACAAAGACTACCGACACCAACAGTGGACATACATAGCGCAACAAGAAGCGGATAACAGGGTATGTAGCCTTATCTACGCCACCCTCTGCTGTAAGCTCCTTACGCATATCCTCCTTCTTCCATATCCAACCTACAAATATCGCTGTTAGGATACCGAGCAATGGCAACATGACGATAGATGTAAAGTTATCGAGCAACGAGAAGAAGTTCATACCTGCAAGGGTATAGCCGCTCCAGTCACCCAACGACAATGAGGCTGCAGATGCAAGCACAATAGCGACGATAGTCACAACCCATGCACCCTTGCGACGAGACATGCCGCGCTTCTCCACGAAGTATGAGGTTACTGCCTCATGCATAGAGATTGTCGATGACAACGCTGCAAGGCCCAACAAGAGGAAGAAGAGCGTTGACCACACACCACCCATAGGCATTGTAGAGAAGACCTTAGGCATCGCCACGAAGGCAAGCTGTGGGCCACTCTCATTCTCAACACCTGCCGAGAAGATAATCACTGCCGCCATAAGCGCCACGATAGTGTCAAGCGACACTACGCTAATAGCCGTGCCCGCAATCTTAGTTCCATCCTTAAAGTATGAGCCATAGATAAGCATTGCTCCCATACCCACAGAGAGGGTGAAGAATGCCTGTCCCATAGCCGCCAAGAATGACTTACCCGTAACCATCGAGAAGTCTGGAGTAAAGACATTTGTAAGTGCCTCACGACCCTCTGGCATCCACAACGAGTATATAGCAAGAGCCACAAGGATAGCAAAGAGTAGAGGCATCATAATTTTTGAGGCCTTCTCGATACCGCCCTGCACACCACCCGTGATGATAAAGTGGTTCGCAAGGATAAAGATGTAGGTAAAGAGCAGAGGCATCCATGTTCCTGTGGTAAAGGTCTGGAAGAAGCCTCCGAAGTCACCACCTATAGCATTTGTTGCCGAAGCAATGGTATAGTTGAGTGTCCATCCCGCAATTACGAAGTAGTAGCCCATAATGAGGGTTACCGAGATAATACCCATAGCACCAAGCCAGCCCCAGCCTCGCTTAATTGTTGCAAAGGCATCTATAGGGTTCTTCTTGGTGTTGTGACCCACGGCAAACTCCGCAATAAGGAGTGGAAGACCGAGGAATAGGATGCATCCCAAATAGATTAGAATGAAGGCACCGCCACCATTCTCAGAGGTGATATATGGGAAACGCCAAATATTACCGAGACCAATAGCCGAGCCTGCAGCTGCGAGGATAGCAGCCATCTTACCGCCAAAGCCTCCGCGTTTTTCTGTATTAGCCATAATTCTTAACCAATCAAAGTCACACTAACTCTATCAATCTTTCCACCAAGTGGAGGAGCAATCTTGGCTACGGTGCACTCCACCTCAACAATCTGAGGAAAGGCCTCCTTTACTGCCTCGATAACATTAGTCGCTGCAGCCTCTATGGTGCGCTGTGTGCGCTGCATGGTGCGCTCCACAATCTCAAAGACGGTGAGATAGTTTACCGCCTGCGTAACATCGTCTGTCTTAGGCAAATCACCCAAAGGTGTGCGTATCGCCAAGTCGACACGAAAGCGATTACCCACCTGCTGTTCAAGGTCATAGCAACCATGAAAGGCACGGACATAGATTCCATCAAGGCGTATTGTATACAACTTCTCCACTACTCAACAGTGATTAGGAAATAGTTCTTCTTACCCTTCTGAGCAAGGAGGTACTTACCTGCAATAAGGTCGCTCTCCGTTACCTCGCGCATAGCATCCACAACCTTCTCCTTGTTGAGCTGTACGCCACCACCCTGCACCATCTTACGGCACTCACCCTTCGATGGGAATACCTTGCAAATCTCTGCCGCTACATCTACGAATGGTTTACCGAGGTCCTCGCGTGACATTGTGAACTGAGGAACACCCTCAAACACCTGCAAAAGTGTTGCCTCATCCAACGAACGCAACGCCTCAGAGGTGGCATTACCGAAGAGGATATTTGATGCTGCCTGAGCCTTCTCCAACTCCTCCTTAGAGTGAATCATCGTTGTAATCTCCTCAGCAAGGCGCTTCTGCAACACTCGCAAATGTGGAGCCTCGTCATGCTCAGCAATAAGAGCCTCGATAGTCTCACGATCAAGAAGCGTGAAGATCTTGATATAGCGCTTAGCATCATCATCGCTAACATTCAACCAGAACTGATAGAACTTATATGGCGATGTGTAGCGAGCATCGAGCCATACATTACCTGACTCTGTCTTACCGAACTTCGTACCGTCAGCCTTGGTGATAAGTGGGCATGTGATAGCGAACGCCTCAGCCTCAGAGCCTAGCTTACGACGGATAAGCTCTGTACCTGTGGTGATATTACCCCACTGGTCAGCACCACCGAGCTGAACTTTACAGTTGTACTCGTTGTAGAGGTGTAGGAAGTCGTAACCCTGAAGTAGCTGATAAGTAAACTCTGTGAATGACATACCGTCACCCTCGCCATTGAAACGCTTCTTAACAGAGTCCTTAGCCATCATATAGTTCACAGTGATGCACTTACCGATATCGCGTGCAAAGTCAAGGAATGAGAACTCCTTCATCCAGTCGTAGTTATTCACCAACAATGCGTGATTCTCGGCTGTTGAGTCGAAGTCTATAAGCTTTGCCAACTGATTCTTGATAGCCTCCTGGTTGTGTCGCAATGTTGCCTCATCCAACAAGTTACGCTCCTGTGACTTACCTGATGGGTCGCCAATCATACCTGTAGCGCCACCAATAAGGGCGATAGGACGATGACCACACATCTGAAAGTGCTTCAAAATCATAACACCCACAAGGTGACCAATATGTAGAGAGTCAGCCGTTGGGTCGATACCCAAGTATGCTGTTGTCATCTCCTTCTGTAGCTGCTCCTTAGCACCTGGCATAATGGTATGTATCATACCACGCCATTCAAGTTCCTGAACAAAATCCTTAATCATTGTATATCTTATAATTTGTTAATAATCCTTATCTATTCTAACTACTCGGCATCGAGTTGTAGTGTCTCTATCATCTCTTGCAAGCGGTCATTCTTATCCATAAGATGCTTTAGGCGGTCCTCCAAAGTTATCGGGCGATATATCTTAACTCGCTCATTTACTATAACCTCAATCTCTATGTAGCCCTTAGCACCGCTCTGCTGTGCAAATATCTTCTGGAGTTCAACCTTATCGCGCTTAATATCATCGGCCAACGCCTCAGATGGCACTGTGACGCGCACAACATTACCCTCAACAGCCATACCATCGAAGAAAACGCCATAACGATGACGCGTCTTTGTTAGCATCTCAATAATTCGGTCCTTAGCCGATGCAATCTTTTCCTGACACGCAGGATCAATAGCCGATGCTGTCTCACGCACCTCTGCCTCCGCCTCAGCGATAAGCTCTGTTGCGGTCTTTACCTCACCATCCAACAACGAACTCAACGATACGGAGCTCGACAAACTCCTCTGTGTAGTAGCACGAGGTCTTGGCTTAGGCTCTGCCACTGGCTCAACCCTACCTGCCGACTCAACTCGTGGCTGAGAAGTTGGCTGCTGCTGAGGTATAGCTTGCTGTGGTTGTGGTACTGCCTGCTGTACTACTTGTTGCTGTGGCACCGCTTGTTGCGCGGGCGCTGTCACCAACTCCGGCAGTGCAAATGTGGTTACAAAACTATCCTCTGTAACACCCCCTGCAACACCCTCTGCTACCTCGTCATTTTTTTTTTGACCGAGACCCGCAATCTTCATAAGTCCCAGCTCCACAAGCAATCGTTGATTTGACGACTGTCGTATCTTACCATCTGCCTCCGTTAGCAACGATATGGCATTGAAGAGAAACTCCTCTCTACATAGCGCTGCTTGCTGTTTATACCTTTCAACAAGCGTTCCCGTGAACTCCACAAGAGATATAGCAGGGCCTTTTGCCATCAGCAAATCACGCATGTGCGCATTGAGTCCCGAGATAAATATCTGCGGCGAGAAGCCTCGCGATAGGATGTTATCAAAGAGCATCAACGCCTCGACATACTTGCCCGCGAGGAGCAAATCTGTAGCTGTGAAGTATGTGTCGTAGTCAAGGACATTGAGCGTAGCTGCCACATCCTTATAGTTGAGGTCATTACCACAGAACGACACGGCCTTATCAAACATCGACAAAGCATCACGCATACCACCGTCAGCCTTATGAGCAATAAGGTTCAACGCCTCATCATCGGCCTTTACACCCTCCTTATCGGCAATATAGCGTAGATACTCCACACCATCCTCAACCTTGATACGGTTGAAATCGTATATCTGGCAACGCGACAAGATTGTAGGTATAATCTTGTGCTTTTCGGTTGTTGCAAGGATAAAGATAGCGTGGCGTGGCGGCTCCTCCAAGGTCTTCAAAAAGGCATTAAAAGCTGCAGCTGAGAGCATGTGCACCTCATCGATAACAAATACCGAGTAGCCGCCCTGCTGTGGAATGATACGCACCTGCTCTATGAGGTTACGAATATCATCCACCGAGTTGTTTGACGCTGCATCCAACTCATGCACATTGAGCGAGCGTCCCTCATTAAACGAACGGCATGACTCACACTCGTTGCACGCCTCACCCGCCTGAGGATTGAGGCAGTTTATTGCCTTTGCAAAGATTCGCGCACATGTTGTCTTACCCACACCACGAGGTCCACAAAAGAGGTAGGCATGGGCCAACTGTCCGCGCTCGATAGCATTCTTCAATGTCGAAGTAATATGTCGTTGTCCCACAACCGAAGCGAAGGTTGCAGGGCGATACTTGCGTGCTGAAACGATAAAATTCTCCATAACTTGACAAAGATAATCAATTTTTTCGCACGCGATACGCATGCACGCGTAATTTTTTCACACCACCACTCGTTTATTGAATAAAATACCTATCTTTGCAATGTAAAAGCAACCTTAAAACTATGAGAAAATTAGGACTAATATTAACACTTTTTGCCACACTATTTGCAAGCAATAACACCTCTGCACAGCAGAGCGAGAGCCACGGCTTTAATCTTATCGTAGTAGGCGATTCACAACCACAAACAAAGAAGCAACTCGCAGAGTTAAAAGATGTTATAATTCCACAAATTAAAACTATTGTCGAGGAGTATCGCGCCACGGGTTACCCTACAGCGCTGCTTATTACGGGCGATGTTGTTTGGGACACAATGCGTTTTATGCCACGCGTCAAGGAGGCCTTTGAAAGCCTCGATATACCTATCTATACAGTTATTGGAAATCACGACCACAACCACTATCATCGCTACAATGAGGAGCGTGCCGAGCGCAATTATATTAAGACTTTCGGACCACGCAACCAGAGCTTCATGCTTGGCGAGACACTCTTTGTAACCTTTGATAATGTCAGCTACTACCGCAGCTACTCTGAGGAGATAGATGCTAAACAGCTTGTCTGGCTATCGGAAATTGTAGAGAGTCTACCAAGTAATCAGCGCATAGCTGTATGCATGCACGCCTCAGCGACAGACTTCACAACAAACAAGCTCAAGCCATACATTAAACCCTTGGTAAGCATATTGGGAGATAGAGAGGTACACTTCGTAACGGGACACCGCCACAACCACGACACCGCCGATATTGACAACATCATCGAGCATAGCGTGGCACAGGTAAATGGCAACCTATGGTATGCCCCTATATGCTCTGACGGCACACCTCGTGGCGTCTTCTGCATCGAGGAGCGTAATGGTGAGTGGCAGTGGCACCACCGCCTCTTGGGCGAGAGCCGAGAGAAGCAGCTTATTGCATGGAAGAGGGGCTTTGTTAAGGATAACGAGGAGTATATTGTGACAAAGGTTATTGGCTGGGACGATAAATGGAGCGTGGAGTGGAGCGAGAATGGCGAGCATAAAGGCTCTATGGAGCAGATAGAGATTCTCGACCCAGACTATATGTATTATGTTGAGAATGTGGCTAAATACGACCCAAAATATATGGAGCGACTACGCAAGTCTGCGCACCCACATAAACACTATTTCCGTTGCAAACCTACCTCAAACAACAGCATAATAACTATCACTGCAACCGACCGCTTCGGCCGTATTTTCACTACGACATTAGAGCAGAAGTAGAGATCAAGACCGATAAACAAAATAGAGGCTGTCGCATAAACGACAGCCTCTACTCGTATCTATATCCAGACTAATATCTGAAATCCTCAATAGTTACAGAGCCGTTATAAACGCCTGTAATCTTATTACCAGCATCGTCCAAAAGATCAAATGTGATATAGTAGCTCTCGTTTCTACTATCATAGCTTACATTAAGCTCACCCTCATCAATAGGAGCATAAGCCTCCTCCTGAACATCTGTCTCAAGCTGAGTAAACCATGAGCCACCATCGTAAAGACCATCTATATCTGTAGTACGGTAACCAGGTACCAAGACATCATAGGTATATACATCATTAGTAGTAATAAACTGACCTGTAGGAATATACAACTCATCAGTAGGCACTGTACCCTGGCTATCTGTCAAGATCTCAAGGCAAATCATCTGTCTGTTTACAACATCCACGAACCAGAACTGCCACATACCACGGCCATCACCATAAGTTCCACCCCAGTAGTCAGCAAATGCATAAGTAGAGAGGTCATCACCTGTCATAACCATATCCACATCATGTGTAAGGTTAGATAAAATCTCCTGTGGGCCACGGTTAGCACCCGCCTGGTTAACAACGATCTTATAGTCGCGGTCATAGGTTACAACAATAACTGTAGAGCGTGACTGCTCAAGCTCATTAGCTGCTACAGCAAAGTGCACCTTGTTATCGCCCTCATCTCCCTTAATACGAATCCAATCAACCTCAGTGCTTGCATAGACCTCAAGGTTTTCATCTGGAGATGTGATACTATAGCTAATAGCATAGTCACCACCCTCAGCAAGCACAACCATAGGGTTTGCTGATGTAATATTAAACTCCATTGGAGCGGCTGGCTGCACAGGCTCTGGCTGTTCCTGCTCCTGCTGCTCAGGCAACTCACATGACACTGCGAGAACGAGTGCCAAAAGTGCCCACACATTACGCAAAGACTTCATAAATAATATCTCTTAAAAGTTAATAATTCCAAATTATACTATCTTTCTACCATCGTTTAGAAGGCACTAATCTCCAACTCAGCAGTACACTCACCTGTGATTTTGTATCCAGCATCATCAATAAGATCCAAGACAACAGTCAATACATTATCACCATTGTCAACGATAGTGATAGCACCATCTACGATTGGAGCCTCACCATCCTCCCAGCTAAGCCATGACCAATCGAGGATACCATGACCGTTGATAAAGCCTGGAAGCACCATCTGCTCAAGATGTAGATCCGAAGCTACAGAGAACTCGCCCACAGGATACTCATCCTCAAATGAGTTAAGAATACCCAATGTAAGCGTAGTGTAGGCCTCATTGTCAACGCCGCTGATAGAGAGCATCCAGTAGTTCTTGCCAACTACATAGTAGTCATCCCAGCAAAGAGCCTTGATACGAGCACTCTCAAGGTTAAGCTCCTTATCCTCGGTCAAGCATGTAAAGTACTCTCCATGATATATCCAATCGCCAAAGAAGTTGTCGTGGTTGTCAACATGGTTACTACGGCATGCAAACTTATAAGTTACGCCATCCTCACCAACAAGCTCTGCTGTGATAAGATTCTTCTCAACAACTACGCTACCCTCAACAAAGAATACCTCTGGATAAACATCTAAAGAGTAATCCATCGTATTGTAATAGAATGTATTATATGCACCTACAGTACCCGCCTTGCAAGTGTCATTGATATCAAACTCGTAAGTACCTACAGGGATATTAAACTCAACATTATAACCCTCAGAAGGTACAGATGAGAACAAATCAAGGAAGAGATATACCTGCTCCTCGACAATATTCAAATCGCCTGTTACGATATCAATCACATTTGGATGTGTTGCAAGCGCTACTGAGTAGTTATAGTCGTTCTCTGTAGCACCATACATATTACCAAAGTAGACTGCAGATAGATATGGAAGTTCAACTGCATCACTTGGCACATCAGGAAGTACAACCTCAGCACCCTTCTGCTCCACAACAACATTACCGCTGAATGTTGCATAGCTAAGGGTGATTGTTGCACGGCGAGGGGTCTCGCTCTCATTTGCCTCAACAACAAAGCAAATCTCATTCTCCGCAGCATCCAAAGCGTCGCTCTTAGCAATCCACGCTGCGTCAACATCGTATGAAACGCTCAACGATGCATCAGGATTAGTGATAGCATACTTTACTACCACATTACCACCCTCAGCCGCCACCTCAACAGTAGTATCAGAGGTAATCTGAAACTCAATCTGCGGAGCCTCCTGTGGCTCTTGTGTCTTTGGCTCCTCACACGCAACCAGAGCCAATGCACATAGCGCAAAAATAGATAATAGTTTTCTCATGTCCATTTAGTTATTTAATCGTTATTTTTTTCGCAACCACAAATATAGCTAAAATTCTTGACTTGTCAACATATTACCACGCTTTTACTACTCAAATGGTTTACCTACACATATACACAAACTCTTGCGGGCACGAGAAGTCCCCACAAAAAAGAGCAATGCTATTACCGATAGATGATTTATCCCCTATGATTTTTGCGATATGAGCAGATGTATAGACCTACGAATGCCAACAAGCTGTTGAGAATCAAGACCTCATAGCTAAACTTATACCCTCCAAACCATAGCTCCGAGTGCGACGCTACGATATAGCTTATTACAGGTGCTATAACAGAAACTATAGGTATAGCCCAACTACGAAGCTCGCGCGTGGTCAACAAGCCGAAGCTAAAGAGAGCCAACAATGGTCCATATGTATAACTTGCCATGGTGAATATCAAGGTTATCGCCCCCGCCTCACTCCAGCGGTTAAAGCACACGATAATTACCGTCATCGTAAGCGCCACGAAAGCATGTACCCACTTACGATAACGAGAGATAGCGCAACTACCCTCGTTAGTCTCTACATCATAGCTATCGCGTAGCTTCAAAATATCGAGCGTAAAGGATGTAGTAAGTGCCGTAAGCGCTGAGCCTGCCGATGAGTAGGTCGAAGCAACAACGCCCAACAAGAAGAGAACACCCGCAATGGCTGGAAGTCCACACTCAATGGCCACATAACCGAAGAGTCCATCACCACGCGTCGCATCAACACCCGCACTATCCACATAGATATAGAGCAAAGCACCTAATGAGAGGAAGAGCGTGATAACTATAATCTGCACAACGATAGAGCTTAGAAGGCCTCGCTGTGCATCTAGCCTATTTCGGCACGACAGCACCGTCTGCATCATATCCTGATCAAGGCCCGTCATCGCCACAACAAGGAACGCACCAGAGATAAACTGCTTCCAGAAGTATCTGCCATCCATAGGGTTATCAAGGAATAGAATCTGTGAGTAGCTGCTATCTGCAATAGCCGTAACAGCGCCACCTAAATCAAGACCTAAAGCCCTGATTACAAGAATAGTGCATACAACAATACTACACACCATTATCACCGTCTTAAGCATCTCTACCCACACCACAGACCTCACACCGCCACGGCGTGTATAGAGCCACACAAAGAGCATCATAACAAGGGTGTTAACCTCAAACGGCAGCCCCAACTTATCGTACAACAACCCCTGCAACACCACACATATTATATATGCGCGTAGCGAGGCTGAGAGAATCTTTGCCACAAAGAAGAACCATGCTCCTGTGCTACAGGCAACACCGCCGAAGCGCTTATCGAGATACTCGTATAGCGACACCACCCCCATACGATAGTATAAGGGCACAAGGACAAGGGCTATGATAACATAACCCACAAAGAAGCCAGCACAAGTTTGAAGATATGAGAAACCATCCGTAGCGACACTACCAGGGACAGAGATATAGGTGACACCCGACATCGCCGCACCCACCATCGCCACCGAGGCAACAATGCTATTTGTGTTACGCCCGCCAGTAAAGAAGGCCCTGCTATCTGCACCGCGTGACGAACGCCACGCCACAAAAAATAGCAGCGCGATATAACCCACAAGGGTCGCAACAATAGCCGTAATAGTCATACAGATTAGAAGTTGTGAGCCTTGCAATAGCGTGCCACAGCATCAGCAATGCGCTCACCATCCAGCGCCGCAGAGACGATACCACCAGCATATCCAGCGCCCTCACCCGCAGGGAAAAGGCCTTCAATCTGAGTATGCATAAGTGTCTCAGGATCACGAGGTATACGCACAGGTGTTGATGTTCTCGACTCCACACCCACAACGATAGCCTCACTCGACACAAAGCCCTTCATTCTGCGACCAAAGGTAGCAATACCGCTACGCAGACGCTCGCTGATAACATCAGGCATCCACTTATCGAGGCGCGAAGGTGTCAAGCCTGGGATATATGATGTGCGAGGCAACGAGTTAGAGCCACGCCCCGCCACAAAGTCAGATACACGCTGTGCTGGAGCCACCTGCTTATCGCCACTATGCTCCCTTGCGAGTTGCTCGAAGAGCTGCTGATAACGCAATCCCGCCAACTCACCCCACTCACCTCTGAGGTACTCGAAGTCCTCCAAGCGCACCTCGGTGACAAGACCAGAGTTTGCAAATGCCGAGTTACGGCCACTTGGCGACATACCATTAACTACCGACTGCGAAGTATCTGTCATCGCTGGCACGATAAAACCTCCAGGACACATACAGAATGAGTAAACACCACGACCAGCCTCCTGACTCACAAGCGAATAGCTCGCTGCAGGCAACCACTCACCGCGCTCCTCACGATGATACTGAATACTATCAATAAGTCGCTGAGGGTGCTCAATACGCACACCCATAGCAAATGGCTTAGCCTCAATTGCTATGCCCGACGAGTGTAACAACTCATACATATCGCGTGCCGAGTGTCCTGTTGCCAAAACCACAGCAGCACCCTCAATGGTGTTGTCACCCACCTTAACACCCGTAATGCGGTTGTTCTTGATTACAAAGCCCGACACACGGCTCTCAAACAACACCTTACCGCCATGCTCGGTGATAGTCTTACATATATTAGATATGATGCGTGGCAGCTTATCTGTACCGATATGAGGATGTGCCTCAAAGAGGATGTTAGGATTTGC